>CAZOIB010000203.1:0-16279 GCA_964579785.1 uncultured Lysobacter sp.
CCTCGACACCCCGGGCCACGAGGCCTTCACGGCGATGCGCGCGCGTGGCAGCCAGATCACGGATCTCGTCATTCTCGTGGTCGCAGCCGACGACGGCGTCATGCCGCAGACGGTCGAGGCCATCAATCACGCCAAGGCGGCGAAGGTCCCCATCGTGGTGGCGGTGAACAAGATCGACAAGCCGGAGGCCAATCCGCAGAAGATCAAGCAGGAACTGCTGGCCAACGGCGTCGTGCCGGAGGAATTCGGCGGCGACACGCAGTTCCTCGAAGTCTCGGCCAAGACCGGGCAGGGCATCGACAAGCTGCTGGAGGCGATCCAGCTCCAGGCCGAGGTGCTCGAACTGGGCGCGGTGGTGAATGCGCCCGCCCGCGGCATGGTGATCGAGGCGCGACTGGACAAGGGCCGCGGCCCGGTGGCCACGGTGCTGGTGCGCTCGGGAACGCTGCATAAAGGCGACAACGTGCTCGTCGGTGCCGTGTTCGGCCGCGTGCGGGCAATGACCGACGAGAACGGCAAGGCGGTCAACGACGCCGGCCCATCGATTCCCGTCGAGATCCAGGGCCTGCAGGAAGTGCCGCGCGCCGGCGACGACATGCTGGTGTTGAACGACGAGCGCAAGGCGCGCGAGATCGCGCTCTTCCGCCAGGGCAAGTTCCGCGACGTGAAGCTCGCCAAGCAGCAGGCGGCCAAGCTGGAAAACGCTCTCGAGCAGATGGCCGAAGGCGGACCGGCGAAGACCCTCGCCCTCATCATCAAGGCGGACATGCAGGGCTCCTACGAGGGCCTTGCGCACGCGCTCACCAAGCTCTCCACCGACGAGGTCAGGGTGAACATCATCCACACCGGCGTCGGCGGCATCACGGAGTCGGACGTGAACCTGGCGCTCGCCTCCAAGGCGGTGATCATCGGCTTCAATGCGCGGGCGGACGCCGGCGCCCGCAAGCTGGCCGAACACTCGGGCGTGGACATCCGCTACTACAACGTCATCTACGACGCGGTCGACGAGCTGCAGGCCGCGGTGGGCGGCATGCTCGCTCCGGCGCGCAAGGAAAGCATCGTCGGCACCGTCGAGATCCGCAACGTCTTCCGCATCTCCAAGGTGGGCACCGTGGCCGGTTGCATGGTCACCGACGGCGTGGTGAAGCGCGGGTCCTCCGTGCGCCTGCTGCGCGCGGGCATCGTCGTGCACACCGGCGAGCTCGACTCCCTCAAGCGCTTCAAGGACGACGTGAAGGAGGTCAAGGCCGGCTTCGAGTGCGGCCTTTCCCTCAGGAACTACAACGACATCAACGTCGGCGACCTGCTCGAGGTGTTCGAGGTCGTCGAAGTGGCGCGGACCCTCGCCTGAGCGATCAGGGACAGTTCCTCCTTGTTCCGCCCCCGGAGTCCGCGATGAGCAGTGCGCGCCTCGCCCGCATCGCGGACCAGATCCAGCGCGAACTCTCCGAGCTGATACGGGAGGAGTTGCGCGACCCGCGGGTGAAGCTCGTCACGCTGACCGGGGTCGAGCTCTCGCGCGACCAGTCCCATGCCAAGGTCTTTTTCACCGTCCTCGGTTCGGCGGACGAGGTGAAGGCTTGCGGCGAGGGGCTCGGGCACGCCGCCGGCTTCCTCCGGGCGGGGCTTGCGCATCGCCTCTCCACGCGCACCGTTCCGGACCTGCACTTCGCCTACGACGACTCCATCGAGCGCGGGGTACGGCTTTCCCGCCTGATCGACGAGGCGGTGGCTCCCCCGCCCGCCCGGCCCGTGCGTCGCCGGCGCCCGGCCGGCTGAGGTTTCGCCCCGTGGCTGGCGGTCCTGACGGGGTCCTGCTCGTCGACAAGCCCGCAGGCATCACATCGACCCGCGCGCTGGCGCTCGCCAAGCGCGCTCTCGGCGCCCGCAAGGCGGGGCACACCGGAACCCTCGACCCCTTTGCGACGGGGCTGCTGCCGCTGGTCTTCGGCGAGGCGACCAAGTTCTCGCGGTTTCTCATCGAGGCCGACAAGAGTTATCTCGCTACCCTTCATCTTGGGGCGACCACTTCGACCGGAGACACGGAAAGCGAGGTTGTCTCGCGAAAGCCGGTCTCGTCGACATTGGCAGAGATAGAGGCAGTTTCGAGGGAGTTAACCGGTATATCGCAGCAGATACCTCCAATGCACTCCGCGGTGAGGGTGGAGGGGAAGCGTCTGTATGACCTCGCCAGGCAGGGGGTCACCATTTCCCGTCAGCCGCGCGAGGTGCGCATAGACGTGATCGAAATTGTGAGCTTCGTCGGCGAAAAGCTCATAATTTCGGTGAAATGCTCAAAGGGTACTTACATGCGGACCTTGGCCGAGTCGATCGGCGAGCGCCTCGGATGTGGCGCCTACCTGACACAGTTGCGTCGCGCGGCAACCGGAGGCTTCCAGGTCGCAGATGCCGTAACGCCCGAAGCGCTGCAGGAGATGGGGCAGGATCGTGCAAGATCCCGGCTCCTGCCACTGGAGGTCCTCGTGGCGTCGATTCCGCGCTGCGACCTCGGGGAACACGAGGCCTGGGCGATTCGCAACGGCCAGGAACTGCCGGTTGCCCTGGAGCTTGGGGAGGGCGAGATGGCCCTTTTCGGTCCGGCCGGCGAGTTCATCGGCGTCGGGAAGGCCAGCGGCGGGCAATTGGCCCCCGCGCGCCTGCTGACGACCGGGCAATCAGGGTAGGCCTCTGATTCTGCTTGAGTTTGACACCCGAAACTTGCTAGAATCCGCCTTTCTTCGAGACCGACACATCATTCAAGCGGGCGAATCGCCCAGGAGAGCTAAAGCAATGGCCGTAACCACCGCCAACAAGGCGCGCATCGTTTCCGAGTACCAGCGTGCGAAGGGCGATACCGGATCGCCGGAAGTGCAGATCGCGCTTCTCACCGAGAACATCAATGGCCTCACCGGCCACTTCAAGGCCAACGTGAAGGATCACCATTCGCGCCGCGGTCTGCTGCGCATGGTGAGTACCCGTCGCAGCCTCCTCGATTACCTGAAGCGCGTCGACCTCGACAAGTACCGCTCGACGATCGAGCGCCTCGGCCTGCGCAAGTAGGCATTCCCCCCCGGAAAAGCAACCCCGCGACGTTCCCGTTTGGACGTGCGCGGGGTTTTTTTCGCCGGGCGCCCGTGCGCGAACCGCGCCGGGTTCCCTCTCCCCAGATTTGGAAAGGACAGCTCCCGTGAAACCGATCAAGAAGACCTTTGCGTTCGGCCGGCACCAGGTGACCCTGGAAACCGGCGAAATCGCCCGCCAGGCCGATGGTGCCGTGCTCGTCACGATGGACGACACCGTGGTGCTCGTGGCCGTCACCGCCCGCAAGGACGTGAAGCCTGGGCAGGATTTCTTTCCCCTCACCGTCGACTACCAGGAGAAGACCTACGCGGCGGGACGCATCCCCGGCGGCTTCTTCAAGCGCGAGGGGCGTCCCTCGGAGAAGGAAATCCTCACCTGCCGCCTCATCGATCGACCGCTCCGCCCGCTCTTCCCCGACGGTTTCTATAACGAGGTGCAGGTCGTCGCGACGGTCCTCTCGATCAACCCGGAAGTGGACTCCGACATCCCCGCGATGATCGGCGCCTCCGCCGCGGTGACGCTGGCCGGCATTCCGTTCGACGGCCCGATCGGTGCTGCGCGCGTGGGCTACCTCGACGGCGAATACATCCTCAACCCGACCAAGACCGAGCTCGAAAGCTCGAAGCTGAACCTCGTCGTGGCGGGAACCGCGCAGGCGGTCCTGATGGTCGAGTCGGAGGCGAGCGAGCTGTCCGAGGAGGTGATGCTCGGCGCGGTCATGTACGGCCACGAGCAGATGCAGTCCGCGATCCGCGCCATCGGCGAGCTGGCCGACGAGGGCGGCAAGGACGACTGGGACTGGGCTGCGGCGCAGAACGACCCGGCGCTGGTGGAGAAGATCCGCGGCCTCGCCGGGAGCGACTTCAACGAGGCCTATCGCGTCAAGTCGAAGTCGGTGCGCCAGGAGAAGCTCGAGGACATCAAGAAGCGCGTGCTCGACGCCTGCGTCGTCAATGCCGATCCGCCCGCCGACGGCAATGTCGTGCGCGGCATCCTCAAGGACATCGAGTCCAAGATCGTGCGCGGCCAGATCCTCAACGGCGAGCCGCGCATCGACGGGCGCGACACGCGCACCGTGCGCCCCATCTCGATCCGCCCGACGCTGCTTCCGCGCGTGCACGGCTCCGTCCTCTTCACCCGCGGCGAGACGCAGGCCATCGTCACGGCCACCCTCGGCACCGGGCAGGACGAGCAGCGCATCGACGCCCTGCAGGGCGAGTACACCGAGCGCTTCATGCTGCACTACAACTTCCCGCCGTACTCGACCGGGGAAACCGGCCGCGTCGGCGTGCCGAAGCGCCGCGAGATCGGCCACGGACGGCTCGCCAAGCGCGCGCTCCTCGGCGTGCTGCCTTCGCGCGAGGAGTTCGGCTACACGCTGCGCATCGTCTCCGAGATCACGGAGTCGAACGGCTCCTCCTCGATGGCCTCGGTGTGCGGCGGGTGCCGCGCGCTCATGGACGCGGGCGTTCCGCTCAAGGGGCACGTGGCAGGCATCGCGATGGGCCTCATCAAGGAGGGCAGCCGCTTCGCGGTGCTCACCGACATCCTGGGCGACGAGGATCACCTCGGCGACATGGACTTCAAGGTGGCCGGTTCCGAGAGGGGCATCACGGCGCTGCAGATGGACATCAAGATCAACGGCATCACCCGGGACATCATGAAGGTCGCGCTGGACCAGGCCAAGGAAGGGCGCCTGCACATCCTCGGCCTCATGAAGACCGCCGTGCCCGGCCCGCGCGAGGAGCTCTCCACCTACGCGCCGCGCGTCATCAAGATCAAGATCAACCCGGACAAGATCCGCGACATCATCGGCAAGGGCGGCAGCGTCATCCAGGCGCTCACGCGCGAGACCGGCACCACGATCGACATCGAGGACGACGGCACCGTCTCCATCGCCTGCCTGTCGGTCGAGGCCGGCGAGGATGCCAAGCGGCGCATCGAGCTCATCACCGCCGACGTCGAGGTGGGCCGCGTCTACGAAGGACCGGTCATCCGGCTCCTCGACTTCGGCGCGATCGTGCAGCTGCTGCCCGGCAAGGACGGCCTGCTGCACATCTCGCAGATCGCGCACGAGCGCGTGAATCAGGTCTCCGACTACCTGAAGGAAGGCCAGATCGTGAAGGTGAAGGTGCTCGAGGCCGACGACAAGGGCCGCGTGCGCCTGTCGAGAAAGGCGCTGCTCGATCCGCCGGCGCGCAGGGAAGAGCCGGCTGCGGCACCTGCCGGTGACGGTGGAGCGCCTGCCGCGTAAGCCTCTGGCGGCTGCGGTACGCGTTGCGGGTTCGGGGCGGGGGCAGCGTATAATTCGCCCTCGCATTGAACAGGTCCGACGGGGTGTAGCGCAGCCTGGTAGCGCACTTGCTTTGGGAGCAAGTTGTCGGGGGTTCGAATCCCTCCACCCCGACCAGTTTCGAAGCCCCTGCAGGTCCGGTAGGCGCCCGTAGCTCATCCGGATAGAGCACCGGCCTTCTAAGCCGGGGGTAACAGGTTCGAGTCCTGTCGGGCGTGCCAGTTTTTCCCGGTCGCACGAAGCGCGACCGTCGGCGGTGGCTGTAGCTCAGCGGTAGAGTCCTGGATTGTGATTCCAGTTGTCGTGGGTTCGAATCCCATCAGCCACCCCATACTCGCAGTACACCGGCACGGCGCCGCGACTGGTCCGTTCCGGAACCGATTTCCGCCATGCGGAAGGAGCGCCCATGAAAGCGATGATCCGGAACGCCGCGACCGCGCTGTTCGTTCTTGCCGCAGGAGCGGCACTGGCCCAGGCGCCGAAGTCAGCCGGCAATGACGGTCTCGTTGCCGTCAAGGCGAAACAGGTCGACCAGGCGTGGTTGTTGCCGGGCGCGGACTTCCGGCCCTACAAGAAGGTGCTGCTCAAGCGCGCGGAAGTGGCCTTCCAGAAGAACTGGGCCCGCGACATGAGCCAAGGCACCGGCAGCCGGGTCGGCCCCCGCGTCAGCGACGAAGATGCGATGAAGATCATCGAGGTCGCGCGTACCGGGTTCGACGAGATCTGGGCGGTGGCCTTCAAGAAGGTCGGCTACGAGGTCGTCAGCGCTCCGGGCGAGGGCGTCCTCGAGGTTGCGCCGCGCGTCGTGGACCTCTACATCAACGCGCTCGATCGCCCCGCGACCGGCATCTCGCGCACCTATACCGTGCAGGCCGGCGAAGCCACGCTGCACATGGAGGTGCGCGACTCGCGCACCGGAACGCTCCTCGGCCGGGTGTCCGACAAGCGCGAAACAATGAAGACGCCGACGCCGCAGATGGCAAGCAGCGGGAAGAACGCCAGCGAGTTCGCCCAGCTCTTCGCCACCTGGGCGGTGATCGCGGTGAAGGGGCTCGAGGAGCTCAAGGCGAACTCGCCCATGCCAGATACCCTGAAACCCGGCCAGAAGGTCCCAGCCAAGAAGTAAACCTGGCCGGCCGCGCCGCCGCCGCGGCCGGATTCAGCCCTTCCTGCGGTTCGCCACCAGGCAGTCGTCGACGAGCGCCACGGTCGCATCAACGGTCGCGTTGCGCATGCCCTTTTGCGCCGCTACCGCCTGCACCAGCCGGTCGACCCGCTCGATGGCCTGCGCACCGGCTGCCAGCGCGCGCGCGGCCGAGGATGGGCTCGCGAGCGACTGCGTCGCCTGCGCGTACTTCTCGAACGGCACCAGGTCGTTCACATCGGCGCCCAGCGCTATGCACACCTGCATCACCCATTCATAGACTTCGCGCGACACCGCCAGGTCGGCGTGAATCGCCTCCTGGATGGAGCGCACGCCGTTCGCCTGCACGCAGCGATAGTTGCCGGAAAGCAGCATCGCCCACTTCGCGAGCGGCACGAACACGGACTCGTGGACCTTGAGCTTCACGGGAAGCTCGATCGACTCGCCGTCGCGTTCGAGGCGCGCGCCCTCGATATCGATAGCGAGTTCACGCAGCAATGCGGTGTGCTCCTCGCCCTCGAACCGCGCCGCCTTGAAGTTGGTCGGCAGACGCACCTGCAGCACGTTGACCGGCTCGCCGGGGGGGCGGAAGGCCTGCGGGTCCGGGCTGCACAGCGTCACCAGCGCGGGATCGAAGCCGTCCCAGACCGACACGTCGGTGTAGCAGTCGGCGAAACGGCTCGCGTCCAGCCCCGGAATCCGGCGCAGATAGGGCAGCGGCGGCATGTTCATGATCGACAGGCACGGCACGCGCGACTTCGCCAGTGCGGCAAGCAGTTCACGCACGCCGGCCGCACGATACTGCGGTTCCTGCATCGCCAGCGCGACGAGGTCGTAGTGGCCCGGATCGACCGTCGCCGGCCCGGCCGCGTCGAGCTTGCCGGCGAGGTCACGCGAATTGACCTCGACCGGGCCGGCGCGCCCCTTCACGGGCATGCGCACGATCGCGCCCTTCTCGTTGACGAGTTCCGCTTCGGCCGGGAGGCAGACGAGCCTCACCGAGTGACCGGCCAGCGCAAGCTTCATGCCGAGCAGCGAGCCGTACGATGCACCCAGGATCAGGATCTTGCGAGCGGACATGGGGTCTCCTCCGTTCTTGCGGCGGCGCGCGGCCAATGCGGTGTCTCGTGGACGACCCTGGCCGCGCGCGCGGTCGCTGTTGTCCGCGCATGGTAGTGCCGTGGCGGGGACGCGGTGCCTGACTGGTGGAGGAAACGCCTGATACTTTTCGGAAGGCTCGGGGACAGTCCCTGATCAGGGCTTCGCGCGCATGAGGCGCTGCTTCTCGCGCAGCCAGTCGCGATCCTTCTCGGCCTCGCGCTTGTCGTGCTGCTTCTTGCCCTTGGCCAGTCCGATGTCGGCCTTGATGAGGCCCTTCGCGTAGTGCAGGTTCACCGGCACCAGCGTGTAGCCGCGCTGCTCGACCTTGCCGATGAGCCTGGCGAGTTCGGCGCCGTGCAGGAGCAGCTTCCTGGTGCGCGTGGGGTCGGGATGCACGTGCGTGGATGCCGTCGGCAGCGCACTCACGTGCATGCCGATGATGTAGGCTTCCTCGTCGCGGACGATCACGTAGGCCTCCTTGATCTGCACGCGCCCCGCGCGGATCGCCTTAACCTCCCAGCCTTCCAGGACGAGCCCCGCCTCGAAGCGCTCTTCGACGAAGTAGTCGTGGTAGGCCTTGCGGTTCTCGACGATGCTCATGGGGGCGAGTGTATGGGGTCAGGTTCCTCCGTCGCAAGGACTGCGCTGGGCGCATGGACCCGGTTTCGGCAGGCGAGGAACCTGACCCCGCCGTGCGCGTACCGTAAAATGCCGTTGTCATGCCCTCGGTCATCCGCAGAGTCATCGTCGACCATCCGGCCGCGGCGATGTTCGCCCTCGTCGACGGCGTCGAGGCCTACCCCGAGTTCCTGCCCTGGTGCAGCTCGGTCCAGGTCTTCGGGCGCACGCCCACGCAAACCCACGCCCGGATCGACATCGACTTCCACGGCGTCAGGAGCCACGTGGCCACGCGCAACAGGAACGAGCCGCCGGAGTGGATCCGCCTCGAGCTTGCCGACGGTCCGTTCGAGCGACTTGCCGGCCATTGGCACATCCGTCCCCTCGGCGAAGAGGGCTGCGCGATCGAGCTGGCGATGGACTATTCCTTTTCCAGCCGGGCCCTCGAGACCGTGATGGGTCCCGTCTTCGGCTACATCGTGGAAACGCTCGTCGAGCGCTTCGTCGAGCGCGCGGATGCGCTGCGCAAGGCCGGCAATGCACCGGTTTCCGCGGCGCGGGCGTGATGCGCATCCTCGTCGTGGTGGCGTCTCCGGACGTGCAGGATCTCGTGAGCGTCGAACTCGGCCCGGGCGCGACGGTGGCGCAGGCGCTGGCCGCCGCGCAGGTTTCCCGGCGCCACCCCGGACTGGCGCTCGATCAGCTGGGCGTGTGGGGGCGGCGCTGCGATCCGGGCACGCCGCTGCGGGACGGGGATCGCGTCGAAGTCTATCGGCCGATTGCGGCCGACGCGAAGCAGATGCGCCGCGCGCGGGCCGGGCTCAGCCGCCCGCCTCGATCTCGAAACGGGCCCTGACCCAGTCCGCTCCCTTCTTCACGATCCGGTTCAGGCGCACCTGGTAGGCCGAACCGCCGGCGGGGAGGTGATAGGGGGCGCTTGCGGAAAAGTCGACGGCGCGCACGACGATCGAGTCGTGCTTCCCGGTGGCGTCGATGCCCGGCAGGTAGAGCGCCTCGATCGCCGGTCCGCCGCTTACCGGCGCCAGTTCGACCAGCACCGGCCGGTAGCAGAGCACCTCGACGCCCGCGAGTATCTCGCCACGGACGCGATTGGCGAGCTTCCTCACGACCGCGCCGATGATCCAGTTGCCCGTCTCCTGGTTGCGCACGCCGATGATACCGTTCAACATCACCGCGTCAGCGGAAGCCTTGTCCACGAGCAGGCCGTAACCCTTGGAGCTCAGGTCGTTGACGCGCCAGGTCTCGACGCCGGCATCGACGGCAGCTGCCGCCGGGGAGGGTGTCGCCTCGATGGAGGTGAGCGAGAGTCCCGACGGGCTGATCTCGACCATCTCCGAGGCGAAGGTCGGCGCCGCCATGGCGGGCGTCGCGCCGGTTTGCGTCGGTCCGCCGCGAATCCTGGCAAGCAGGCGCTCCATGCCGACGACGACGTCGACCTCGCGGTCCTCGAAGCGGGTGCGTTCCTCGATGCGGTTTTCCGCGCCTGCGAGCATGGAGTCGTAGAGGCGCTCGATGATGGCGAGGAGTGCCACGTGCTGCTCGACCGGGAAGACCGCGCCGGCGCCGTGGCCCGCATAGAGCCTGCCCTGGCGCAGCCCCGCCTGCACCTCCTCCAGCTGCGCCTTGAGGCTCTCGGCACGCACGTAGCGCACCGTTGCGCCGTGGGCGTCCTTCTGCATGAGGTGCAGACCGCGGTCCGAGGCGAGGTCCACGAAGAACAGGTGCGAGCGCGAGGAGAACTCGGCATCGAGGCTGTAGTCCCCGCACCACGAGGAGAACCAGCCGTCGGCGATCTCGACCTGCACGCGGGTGAGATTGCCGGCGTTCACGAGGTCGAGGAGCAGCGTGCGCAGGTAGAGCGACTGCACCGAGGGCCTGAAGGTCGGCACCGTCGCATGCAGGACAAAGGGAGCCTGCGAATAACCCTCGGACTCCGCCAGGAAGTACAACGCGTGCAGCTGCTTCCAAGGCACGCTTCGTCCGGGCTCGCCCAGGAAGCAGCCCCATTTCACGTAGCCGTGGATGGCGTTCAGTGCGAGCCCCGTGACCCGGAAGCGCAACTCCGCGGAGTCGGCCGTGCCCGCCCAGTCGTCGCGGTTGCGCAGGAAGCGTTGGTAGCCGTTCGCGGCCTCGAGGCAGATGCGCTGCACGGTATGCGCGAAGTCGCGGTCCGCCTCGTCCGGCACCTCGGGTCCGCGCAGGAACTCGAGCTGGTCGTAGTGGAGCAGCGCGTGAAAGTGCTCGTCGACCTTGATCAGGCTTTCGAGGCGCCCGACGGGGTAGGGGGCGACGTCCCTGCCGAGTTCGCGCACGGCGGCGAGGAAGAGGGCGCGCGCTCCGGCATTGCGGACCGTCCGCTCGGCGAGCAGGCGCTCGAGGTCGGCGGGATTGGTGGCGGGGTTGTCGTGCGGCACGCGGGTCTCTCAGGCGACGTTGAACATCTCGACGTTCTTGAGCGCGGGCATCGGATCCTGGGCGAGATCCGCCTCCTGCATTCCCGCGTCCGCCAGGAGCCGGGAGCGCAGCGTTGCGGCCAGCGCGGCGCTGGTGAAATCCATGGGCGCGTTGAGCCAGTTCTCGGAGAGCGGGTCGAAGGTGACCGGCACCGCCCGCGCTGCCTGCAGCGGGCCGATGGTCTCGAGGTGGGCCTGCGGCGCGTCGTGGTACAGGGGGTTCTGCGGATCGAGCTCTCGGCCGATGAACTGCACCTTCTGCCAGTTCTCGCTTCCGCCGTGGTGTTCGCGGAAACGGGCGGCGAGCACGCCGAATTCCCCGGCAAGCGACTCGAGGCGGAAGATCTCGAACAGGGCGAGCCAGGGTTTCATCGCGGCAGGCTGCTCCTCGACGGCGAACTGCAGCAGCTCCACCGCGCGCGTCAGGGCGCCGTCCTCGTAGAAGAGCCGCGCCGCTTTCACCACCGAGTCGGGATCGTCGAGGACGATCGTTCCGCCGGCGATTTCCGGAAAGCGCTCCTCGATGTAACGCCTGCGCAACATCGCCGGATCGGCGCCCCCGATCCGGGTCGCGAGCCCCGCATCCGACTCCGCCACCACGCGCCCGTCGACAAGCAACGGAACGGGTGCGTCGCCGCCGCCGCCGCGCATCAGCGCCTCTGCCTCGTCGAGCTCGGAAATGGTGGCGGGCGCGGCTGGCGTCGTTTCCTGCCGGGCGCCGTGGTGGCGCAAGCGCAGCCAGCCCAAGGCGCCGATGATCGCGACGAGCGCAGCCAGCAAGCCCCACATCCAGGGTTCGATGTCGTCGAGCAGGCCGGCCTGCGGCGCCACCGGCGCCTTCGCCGTGCTTGCGGCTGCCGCCTTTTCCGGTGCCGCGGCGGGCGTGGGCTTTGGCGGTGTAGGCGATTGCGCGGGCTGGGTCGCAGGCTTTGGCGGCGGAGGCGATTGCGCGGGCTGGGCCGCGGGCTTTGGCGGCGGAGGCGGCTGCACGGGCTGGGTCGCAGGCTTCGGCGGCGGCGTTGCGGCTGCCGGCTGGGAAGCGGGACCGGCTGTCCCGGCGCCCTTCGGCGCAGCGCTGGCGGTCGTCGCAAGCTTCAGTTGCAACTCTGCCACGCGGCCCTCGAGCCGGCTTACGCTGTGCTTGAGGGCCAGCAGGGCGGCGACCTTGTCGTCCGCCTCGATGGCGAGGCGTCGCTCGCGCAGTTGCGCCCGGGTGCGCTCGTCGATGTTGCGGCTGCGGCCCAGGTCCAATTCCGGTGCCGACAGCCGCAGGGCGAAGGGAGCCGCCGGTACGCGAGCCGCAGGCAATGGCGCGGGCGCGGGCACAGCCGGTTCGGCCTTCGGTGCGGGCTTCGCGGAACCGGCTCGCGGCGCGGACTTCGCCGTATCGGCTTTCGGCGCGGGCGGCGGCGCCGGGGGCGGGCGTTTTTCCGTAGCGGCGGCCGGTGCGCCGCGCCGCGAAGCAGCGGCAGGAGACGGCGGGAGCGTCTTCGCGAACTCATGCAGGTTCGGCAGGACGACGATGGTGCCGACCGGGATCGTCTCTTCCGCGCCGAGGTGGACCAATGAGGCGTTGTCGCGGCGCAAGGCCTGCAGGTAGGCCTCCCGGGCTGTGGGCTCCTGCGGATAGATGGCAGCGGCAAGCGAGGCGAGGGAGTCGCCCGGAAGGGAACGGAAGCCCGGCTCGCGCAGCGCAGCAGGCGGCGCGGTGAAAGGTTGCGCGACTGCGGGACGAGGCTCGATGAGCAACTCGTAATCGCGGGTCGTCGCGCGCCCGCCGGGGCAGGCAGCGTTGATGCGCACCAGCAACGCGGGTTCGTTGATCGGGTCGGCCGTCCGAATGCGCAGCCGTGGTGCGCCGCCGGCGGCGTCGATCGCGAATGTGGCACGCGAGTCCAGCAGCAGTTGCCTGGACCTGGCGCTCCCGAGGCGGAAGCACTCCGGTACCGGCGCCTCACCCGCAGCCGGCTTGAGGGCGATGGACGCATCGAGCGCCTGGCCCAGCGCGGAATGCACTTTCAGTTCGCCAAGGCGAACCGCGGCCACCGGCATGATCGCGGCGAGCGCCGTCACCGCGACAGCCCGGGCAAGCGCGCGCGGCCGGCAGGACCTTGGGTGTTCCTTCATGCGCTGTCGAGTTGCCGCTGGGCGTCTGCCGGATTGCCCGTCACTTCGCCTTGCAGGCCTCGTCGACCGACTTTTGCGCCCTGATCCGCTCTTCCTCGATCTGCTTGTCATCGAGGAGGATGCGTTCGCCCTTCGCGTCGACGCTCGAGAGGCGTCCTCCGTCCGCCACCGTGCGCAGGTACGCCTTCGCCCGGTTGCAGTTCTCCTCGTCGAACTTCGCCTTCCTCGCCGCCTCCTCGTCCGCCTTCGCCTTGTCCTGCGCCGCAGCGCGGCCCTTGTCCGGCTCCTTCTCGCGCGCACCTGCCGCGACGGGCGGCGGCGGGGGCGGTCCCGGGCTCACTTTCAGCTGCTTCGACTCCATGGCAGGAGGGGGCTGGTCGGAATAGGTGACGCGGCCATCCTTGTCGATCGACTTGTAGAGCTGGCCGAACGCCGCCGAGGAACAGGCCAGTGCGCCGGCGAGGAAGAGGATTCTTTTCATGGACGTCTCCTTCATTTGCTTGCGGCTCGTTCGGAGTCTGTCGATCTGCCGGCGGCTCGTTCCGGGACCGCGGACGTCATTCTGACCGGGGGGTAGGCCAGCTGCTCGAGCCCGAGTTGCGCCAGTTCGCTCGCCCGCCGCGCATGGCGGATCGTGGCGGCGCTGTCCTGCGCACCATTCGCGGCCCGTGCGGCCACGAGCGCTTCCCAGGCCCTGGCCCAGAGCGCCTTGCGGGCGCGCGCGCGCTGGATATCCGTCTCGGCCTGGGCGAGCAGCGCGCGCGCTTCCT
This sequence comes from uncultured Lysobacter sp., assembly GCA_964579785.1. Taxonomy (GTDB): domain Bacteria; phylum Pseudomonadota; class Gammaproteobacteria; order Burkholderiales; family Usitatibacteraceae; genus FEB-7. The sequence goes on from CAZOIB010000203.1 coordinate 13,609, forward strand.
CGGCTGCCGCACGCGGATCCACTGCCGGAGCGACCGTGGCGGGCGGCGCAACTCGTGCTGCGACGGGCGGTTGCGTTGCCGGTTCCGGCTCGATCCCAGCGCATGCGGCAAGCAACAGCGCCGCGCCACCCAAACCGGCGCGCAGAGCCACGAAAACAGCGGCGTAATTCCGTGAAGTTTCAAGCATTTAGGGAACCTTACCGAGAAACCACCACAGCGTCAATCGAAGGTCTCGCCGGAGCCCGAGATTGTTGGCCATAGGAGGGCCCCGGTATAATCCCCTTTTGTATCGAGGCCGAAAGCATGCGCGTCATCCAGAAAGCGCTCACATTCGACGACGTTCTCCTCGTTCCCGCCCACTCGACCGTCCTTCCCCGCGAAGTCAACCTCGCCACCCGCCTCACGCGGTCGATCCAGCTGAATCTTCCGCTCCTGTCGGCGGCCATGGACACGGTGACCGAGTCGCGCCTGGCCATTGCGCTGGCCCAGGAGGGCGGGATCGGGATCATCCACAAGAACATTCCCCCCGCCGCGCAGGCGGCCGAGGTCGCGAAGGTCAAGCGGTTCGAAAGCGGCGTCGTGAAGGACCCGCACACCGTCACGCCGACGATGTCGGTGCGCGAGGTCTTCGAGATCACCGCGCGGCACCGCATCTCGGGGCTGCCGGTACTCGAGGGCCGGAAGGTGGTCGGCATCGTCACCAACCGCGACCTGCGCTTCGAGACGAACCTCGACCAGCCGGTGAAGAACATCATGACGCCGCGCGACAAGCTGATCACGGTGCGGGAGGGCGCGACCCTCGAGGAGGCCAAGGCGCTCATGCACCGCCACCGCCTCGAGCGCGTGCTGGTGATCAACGGCGACTGGGAACTGCGCGGACTGATCACGGTGAAGGACATCCTCAAGTCCTCCGAGCACCCGAATGCCTGCAAGGACCAGCATGGCAGGCTGCGCGTGGGGGCGGCCGTCGGGGTGGGCGAGGGGACCGAGGAGCGGGTCGAGAAGCTGGTGGAGGCCGGCGTCGACGTGCTGGTGGTGGACACGGCGCACGGTCACTCCCAGGGCGTGCTCGATCGCGTGCGGTGGGTGAAGAAGAACTTTCCCCAGATGCAGGTGATCGGGGGCAACATCGCCACGCGGGACGCCGCGCGGGCGCTCGTCGACCACGGCGCCGATGGCGTGAAGGTGGGCATCGGCCCGGGCTCGATCTGCACGACGCGGATCGTCGCCGGCGTCGGCGTTCCGCAGATCACCGCGATCCAGAACGTGGCCCTCGCGCTCGACGGCACCGGCGTGCCGTGCATCGCGGACGGGGGAATCCGCTACTCCGGCGACGTCGCCAAGGCGATCGCGGCGGGCGCATCCAGCGTGATGCTGGGCAGTCTCTTCGCCGGCACCGAAGAGGCGCCCGGCGAGATCGAGCTCTACCAGGGGCGCTCCTACAAATCCTATCGCGGCATGGGATCGCTGGGCGCGATGCAGAAGGGCTCGAGTGACCGCTACTTCCAGGATTCCGAGATGAACGCCGACAAGCTCGTTCCCGAAGGGGTCGAGGGACGCCTGCCTTACAAGGGGCCGGTGATCGGCATCATCCACCAGCTCATGGGCGGGCTGCGGGCGAGCATGGGCTACACCGGCTGCCGCTCGGTGGAGGAACTGTGCTCCAGGGCGGAGTTCGTCGAGATCACCAGCGCGGGCGTGCGCGAGTCGCACGTGCACGACGTGCAGATCACCAAGGAAGCGCCCAATTACCATATCGACTGACCGGCGCTTCGCGACCAAGGACTGAGGCCGCGACGATGGCCTACTTCACCATCCGGGCGGCGCCAATGGCGCCGCTCGGCATTTAGGACACGCGCATGGACAAGATCCTCATCCTCGATTTCGGCTCCCAGGTCACGCAGCTCATCGCCCGGCGCGTGCGCGAGGCCGGCGTCTACTGCGAGCTGCACGAGCACGACGTCGACGAGCGCTTCATCCGCGACTACGCGCCCAAGGGCATCATCCTCTCGGGCAGCCACGCCTCCGTGACGGAGGAGACACCTCCCGCGGCGGACCCGTACGTGTTTCGCGCCGGCGTTCCGGTGCTCGGCATCTGCTACGGCATGCAGACCATGGCGGCGCAGCTGGGCGGCGAGGTCGAGACCGGCAAGGTGCGGGAGTTCGGGTATGCGGAAGTCCGGGCCCGGGGGCACTCGCAGCTCCTCGACGGCATCCAGGACCGCGTCAATGCCGAGGGCCACGGACTCCTCGACGTGTGGATGAGCCACGGCGACAAGGTGACGAAACTGCCCGCGGGCTTCGCGGTGATGGCCTCCAACGAGGCCTGCCCCATCGCCGGCATGTTCGACGACACCCGCCGCTTCTACGCGGTGCAGTTCCACCCCGAGGTCACGCACACGCGGCAGGGGCCCGCCATCTATTCCCGTTTCGTGCACGAGATCTGCGGCTGCGGCCGGCACTGGAACATGCCCGAGTTCGCTCCGCACGCCATCGCCCGGATCCGCGAACAGGTTGGCGCCGAGGAAGTGATCCTGGGCCTTTCCGGCGGCGTCGATTCCGCCGTGGCGGCCGCCCTCATCCACAAGGCGATCGGCGACCAGCTCACCTGCATCTTCGTGGACACGGGCCTGCTGCGCCTGAACGAGGGCGACCAGGTGATGGACACCTT
>CAZOIB010000204.1:0-3041 GCA_964579785.1 uncultured Lysobacter sp.
ACGGCCACGAGGTCATCAGCTACATCGGCGGCGAAGGCCACAACCTGCAGGAGCACTCGCTTGTGCTGATCCTAGGCGGCCCCGTGAAGGACCTTCCCGGCGAGCGCTAACACAAGGTGCGCGGCAGCCTGGACACGGCGGGCGTGAAGGATCGCAAGCAGTCGCGCTCCAAGTACGGCGCCAAGCGGCCGAAGGCCGCCTGACCCCCATCAACATCGAATCGATCGGATAGAGACCTATGCCCCGCCGCAGAGAAGTCCCGAAACGCGAGATCCTCCCGGATCCGAAGTTCAAGAGCGAGGAAGTCGCCAAGTTCATCAACGTGCTGATGACGCGCGGCAAGAAGAGCGTCGCCGAGCGGATCATGTACGGGGCGCTGGACCAGATCGCCAAGAAGTCGGGCAAGGATCCCTTCGAGGTCTTCGGCGCGGCGATCAGCAACATGAAGCCGATGGTGGAAGTGAAAAGCCGCCGGGTCGGCGGTGCCAACTACCAGGTTCCCGTGGAAGTGCGGCCCATCCGCCGCACCGCGCTCGCCATGCGCTGGCTGCGCGAGGCGGCGCGCAAGCGCGGCGAAAAGAGCATGGGCCAGCGCCTGGCCAACGAGCTGCTCGAGGCCGCGGAAGGTCGCGGCGGCGCCGTGAAGAAGCGCGAGGAAGTGCACCGCATGGCCGAGGCCAACAAGGCATTCGCCCACTACCGCTTCTAGACCCAGGACACCCCGCCGCGAGCCGTCAACGAAGGCTCGGCGGCAGCATAAAGACAGAGAGCAGACCGTGGCCCGCAAGACTCCCATCGACCGCTACCGCAACATCGGTATCTCGGCGCACATCGACGCCGGAAAGACCACGACCACGGAGCGCATCCTCTTCTACACGGGTGTCTCCCACAAGATGGGCGAGGTCCACGACGGCGCGACCGTCATGGACTGGATGGAACAGGAGCGCGAGCGCGGGATCACGATCACCTCGGCGGCGACGACCTGCTTCTGGAAGGGCATGGACGGCAACCTTCCGGAGCACCGCGTCAACATCATCGACACCCCGGGCCACGTCGACTTCACCATCGAGGTCGAGCGATCGATGCGCGTCCTCGACGGTGCGTGCATGGTCTATTGCGCCGTGGGCGGCGTGCAGCCGCAGTCCGAGACCGTGTGGCGCCAGGCGAACAAGTACCGCGTGCCGCGACTGGCTTTCGTGAACAAGATGGACCGGACGGGGGCCAATTTCTTCAAGGTCTACGACCAGATGAAGTCCCGCCTCAAGGCGAACCCGGTTCCCATCCAGATACCGATCGGCGCCGAGGACAAGTTCGAGGGCGTGATCGACCTGGTGCGGATGAAGGCGATCTACTGGGACGAGGCGTCCCAGGGCATGAAGTTCGATCTGCGGGAGATTCCCGCCGAGCTCCTCGAGTCGGCCAAGGAATGGCGCGAGAAGATGGTCGAGAGCGCCGCCGAGGCGAGCGAAGAGCTCATGAACAAGTACCTCGAGGGCGGCGCCCTCACGGAAGCCGAGATCAAGCTCGGTCTGCGCACGCGCACGATCGCGAGCGAGATCGTGCCGATGATGTGCGGCTCGGCGTTCAAGAACAAGGGCGTGCAGGCGATGCTCGACGGCGTCATCGACTACATGCCGGCGCCGACCGACATCCCGCCGGTGAAGGGAGAACTCGAGAACGGCCAGCCGACCGAGCGCCGCGCCGCCGACGACGAGGCGTTCTCCGGCCTCGCATTCAAGATCATGACCGACCCGTTCGTCGGCCAGCTCATCTTCTTCCGCGTCTACTCCGGCGTGATCAATTCGGGCGACACGATCTACAACCCGATCAAGAGCAAGAAGGAGCGCATCGGCCGCATCCTGCAGATGCACGCCAACCAGCGCGAGGAGATCAAGGAGGTGCGCGCGGGCGACATCGCTGCCGCGGTCGGCCTGCGCGAGGCGACCACCGGCGACACGCTCTGCACCCCGGACAAGGTGATCATCCTCGAGCGCATGGTCTTCCCCGAGCCGGTCATTTCCCAGGCTGTCGAGCCGAAGACCAAGGCCGACCAGGAGAAGATGGGCATCGCCCTCAACCGCCTGGCCCAGGAAGACCCCTCGTTCCGTGTCCATACCGACGAGGAAAGCGGCCAGACGATCATCGCCGGAATGGGCGAGCTGCACCTGGAGATCATCGTCGACCGCATGCGCCGCGAGTTCGGTGTCGAGGCGAGCGTCGGCAAGCCCCAGGTGGCCTACCGCGAGACGATCCGCAAGGTGGTCGACTCGGTCGAGGGAAAGTTCATCAAGCAGTCGGGCGGCCGCGGCCAGTACGGCCACGTGGTGCTCAAGGTGGAGCCGCAGGAAGCCGGCAAGGGCTTCGAGTTCGTCGACGCCATCAAGGGCGGCGCGGTGCCGCGCGAGTACATCCCCGCGGTCGAGAAGGGCCTGCGCGAGACGCTTCCCGCCGGCGTGCTGGCCGGATACCCCGTCGTGGACGTGAAGGTCACGCTGCACTACGGCTCCTACCACGAGGTCGACTCGAACGAGAACGCCTTCAAGATGGCGGCCTCGATCGGCTTCAAGGAAGGCATGCGCCGCGCGAGCCCCGTCCTTCTCGAGCCGATGATGGCCGTCGAGGTGGAGACCCCCGAGGACTATGCGGGCACGGTCATGGGAGACCTCGCATCCCGCCGCGGACACCTGCAGGGCATGGACGACATTCCCGGCGGCGGCAAGGTGATCAAGGCGGAGGTGCCCCTGTCGGAGATGTTCGGCTACTCGACGAGCCTGCGCTCGGCGACCCAGGGCCGCGCCACCTACACCATGGAATTCAAGCACTACTCCGAGGCGCCGAAGAACGTCGCCGAAGCGATCATCAACCAAAAAGCTGCAGCCTGAAATTCACGAGGAACTGAAATGGCAAAGGGCAAGTTTGAGCGGACGAAGCCGCACGTGAACGTGGGGACGATCGGGCACGTGGACCACGGGAAGACGACGCTGACGGCGGCGATCACGCTGGTGCTGTCGAAGAAGTTCGGTGGCGAGGCGCGGGCCTAC
>CAZOIB010000205.1:0-3359 GCA_964579785.1 uncultured Lysobacter sp.
CGTCGCGCTTCACCGCGCCGTCGTAGAGCTGGCGCGGGCGGCCGATCTTCTGCTCGGGATCGGAGATCATCTCGTTCCACTGCGCGATCGAGCCCACCGTGCGGGCGAGCGAGAAGATGCAGGTGAACATGGAGACCGGGATGCCCATGGCGCGCTGCACGATGCCCGAGTAGAAGTCGACGTTCGGATAGAGCTTGCGCGAGACGAAGTAGTCGTCTTCCAGCGCCACCTTCTCCAGCGCCATGGCGAGCTTGAAGAGCGGATCGTCGTGCAGGCCCAGCTCGTCCAACACCTCGCGGCAGGTCTCCTGCATGAGCTTGGCGCGCGGGTCGTAGTTCTTGTACACGCGGTGGCCGAAGCCCATCAGCTTCACGCCGGAGTTCTTGTCCTTCACCTTGCTCACGAACTCGCCGAGCCTGGCGACGCCGCCCTCCTTCTGGATGTCCATCAGCATCTGCAGCGCCGCCTCGTTGGCGCCACCGTGGGCCGGCCCCCAGAGGCAGGCGATGCCCGAAGCGATGCACGCGAACGGGTTCGCCCCGGACGAGCCGGCCAGGCGCACCGTCGAGGTCGACGCGTTCTGCTCGTGGTCGGCGTGCAGGATGAGGATGCGGTCCAGCGCGCGCACCAGCACCGGGTTCACCTCGTACTCCTCGGCGGGCACGCCGAACATCATGCGCATGAAGTTCGAGGTGTAGTCGAGGTTGTTCTTCGGGTACATGAACGGCTGGCCCATGTTGTACTTGTAGGCCATGGCGACGATGGTCGGCAGCTTCGCGATCAGCCGGAAGGCCGAGATCTCGCGGTGATCCGGGTTGTTGATGTCGAGCGAGTCGTGATAGAAGGCCGAGAGCGCGCCGACCACGCCCACCATCACCGCCATCGGGTGCGAGTCGCGGCGGAAGCCCTGGTACAGGCGCGCCAGCTGCTCGTGCACCATCGTGTGGACCGTGACGGTGCGGTCGAATTCCTTCTTCTGCGCCGCCTTCGGGAGTTCGCCCCTGAGGAGCAGGTAGCAGACCTCGAGGAAGTCGCAGTGCTGGGCAAGCTGCTCGATGGGGTAGCCCCGGTACATGAGGACGCCCTCGTCCCCGTCGATGTAGGTGATCTTCGAGCTGCAGCTGGCCGTCGACAGGAATCCCGGGTCGTAGGTGAACTTCCCGGTCTTGCCGTAGAGCGCCCGGATGTCGATCACGTCCGGCCCGATGGAACCGCCATACACCGGCAGATCGAGGGTCTTGCCGTCGTCGTAATTGAGCGTTGCCTTGCCTTTGGCTTCCATGCTTGATCTCCCGTTCGCGCCGCCTCAGGCGGCCTTCAGTCGTTGCAATAACGGTTGCAGGGCCGGATCGGGGCAGTCGCGCCGCCCCATCACCAGGTCCAGAAGGTCATTGTCCGGCATCGCGAGCAGAGTCGCGAGCAGGCCTGCTTCCGAATCGTCCATCTCTTCCCCGCACTCCGTCCAGAAGCGCGCGAGCACGATGTCGAGCTCGAGCAACCCCCGGCGACTGCGCCACTTGAGCCGTTCCATCTCGCGAGAGTGCACGGCTTCTCTGTTCCTCAAACCGCCCTGCGGACCATCAGTTCCTTGATCTTGCCGATGGCGAGCGTCGGGTTCAGCCCCTTCGGGCAGACGTCGACGCAGTTCATGATCGTGTGGCAGCGGAACAGCCGGTAGGGATCCTCGAGGTTGTCGAGGCGCTCGTTGAGCGCCTGGTCGCGGCTGTCGGCGATGAACCGGTAGGCATTGAGGAGACCCGCGGGGCCGACGAACTTGTCGGGGTTCCACCAGAACGACGGGCAGGAGGTCGAGCAGCACGCGCAGAGGATGCACTCGTAGAGCCCGTCCAGTTCGGCGCGCTCCCCGGGCGACTGCAGCCTCTCCTTCTCGGGCGGCGGCGCATCGTTGATCACGTAAGGCTTCACCGAGTGGTACTGGTCGAAGAACTGCGTCATGTCCACGATCAGGTCGCGGATGATGGGCAGCCCCGGCAGCGCCTTGATGACGACGGGCTCGGCCAGGTCCGCGATCTTGGTGACGCAGGCGAGGCCGTTCTTGCCGTTGATGTTCATCGCGTCGGAGCCGCACACGCCCTCGCGACAGGAGCGGCGCAGCGACAGCGTGTCGTCGATGCCCTTGATGCGCACCAGCGCGTCGAGGAGCATGCGGTCGGCCGGGCCGAGGGCGACGTCGTAGTCCTGGAAATAAGGCTTGGCGTCCTTGTCCGGATCGTAACGCTGGATGCGAAATTTCATCAATACACCCTCGCCTTGGGTTCGAACGACTCGACCGACAGGGGCTTCAGGTTGACCGGTTTGTAGTCGAGGCGATCGCCCTCCTTGTACCAGAGCGAGTGCTTGAGCCAGTTCACGTCGTCGCGGGAATGGAAATCCTCGCGGTCGTGGGCGCCGCGCGTTTCCTTGCGCGCCTCCGCGCAGACCATCGTCGCGCGCGCGGCCTCGTAGAGGTTGTCGAGCTCGAGCGCCTCGATGCGGGCGGTATTGAACACCTTCGACTTGTCCGACACACCCGTCCTCGCCAGGCGATCGCCGAGGGCGCGGATCTTGGCGATCCCGTCGCGCATCAGGTCCGGGAAGCGGAACACGCCGCAGTGCGCCTGCATGGTGCGCTGGATCTCGTCACGGACCACCGCGACGTCCTCGCCCGACTTCTGGCTGTCCAGGCGCGCCACCCGGGCAACCGAATGCTCGCCGGCATCGCCGGGAAGATCGGGAAGCGCGCCGCCGCGGGAGCGGATGAATTCCGCCATGCTCATGCCCGCGCTCTTGCCCATCACCAGGAGGTCGGTGAGCGAGTTGGTGCCCAGGCGGTTGGCGCCGTGGATCGAGGCGCACCCGCACTCTCCCGCCGCATACAGGCCGGGAACGACCGTCGCGTGCACGCCATCCTTCGGCACGACCACTTCGCCGCGATAATTGGTCGGGATGCCGCCCATCTGGTAATGACAGGTGGGCACCACCGGGATCGGGTCCTTCGCGCAATCCACGTTCGCGAACTTGAGCGCGATCTCGCGGATGCCCGGCAGGCGCTTGTCGATCACCTCGGGACCGAGGTGGTCGAGCTTGAGCAGGATGTAGTCGCCGTGCTCGCCGGCGCCGCGCCCGTCCTTGATCTCGGTGGCCATGGCGCGCGAGACCACGTCGCGCGAGGCGAGATCCTTCATGGTCGGCGCATAGCGCTCCATGAAGCGCTCGCCGTTCTTGTTGAGGAGGATGCCGCCCTCGCCCCGCACGCCCTCGGTGATGAGCACGCCCGCGCCCGCCACGCCGGTCGGGTGGAACTGCCAGAACTCCATGTCCTCCAGGGGGATGCCGGCGCGCGCGGCCATGCCGAGGCC
>CAZOIB010000206.1:0-1924 GCA_964579785.1 uncultured Lysobacter sp.
CGATGCGCTTGCCATCGATGAGCCTTGCAGGCATCCGGGCTCCTTTGCGGGAAGGGGCGCGCATTTTACGGGATTGTGCGTAAAATTGAGGATTGTTCACGCGATGGCTGGCGACGGGGCATGGCGCAGTCTGGTAGCGCATCTGCTTTGGGAGCAGAGGGTCGCAGGTTCGAATCCTGCTGCCCCGACCACTTCGCGTGCATGAGCCTGCTACGCGCCCGTAGCTCAGCTGGATAGAGCACCGGCCTTCTAAGCCGGGGGTCGCAGGTTCGAGTCCTGCCGGGCGCACCAGCCGCAGTGGCAGGCCGCGCGAGCGCTGGTATACTCGCGCCCCCTTGAAGTTGACGGTGGACGTAGCTCAGCTGGTAGAGCCCCGGGTTGTGATCCCGGCCGTCGTGGGTTCGAGTCCCATCGTCCACCCCATTTTCGGTAAGGGCCGTTAGCTCAGCTGGTAGAGCAGGAGACTCTTAATCTCTTGGTCGTAGGTTCGACTCCTACACGGCCCACCACCCTTTTGGCTATAATCCGCGCCCCTCGCGCAGGGTCGAACTCCGCAGCCAGAGCGAAAGTGGCGGAACTGGTAGACGCGCTGGATTTAGGTTCCAGTGGGGTAACCCGTGAGAGTTCGAGTCTCTCCTTTCGCACCAGATAATTCAGGCAGGGCACGATGCAGGTTTCATTGACCGCAACCGGTGGGCTGGAGCGCAAGCTCGAGGTCGCCGTCCCGGCAGATCAGATCGCCGCCGAAGTCGATCTGCGGCTGAAGAAGATCGCGCGCACCGCGAGCTTCAAGGGCTTTCGCCAGGGCAAGGCGCCGATGGGCGTCGTGCGCCAGCAGTACGGCTCGCAGGTCCACTCCGAGGTGGTGAACGACCTGCTGCGCTCCTCGTTCAGCGATGCGATCACGCAGCAGAACCTGAAGCCGGCGACCGGTCCGCGCATCCAGCCGATCGCGCTCGATCCGGGCGCCGACCTCAAGTACATCGCGACCTTCGAGGTGCTGCCCGAGATCAGGCTCGCGCCGGTCGAATCGCTCGCGATCGAGCGCCCGACGGCGAGCGTCCTGGATGCGGACGTCGCGGACATGCTCGAATCGCTGCGCAAGCAGCGCCCCACCTATACGGCGGTCGAGCGCGGCGCGAAGACCACCGATCGCGTGGTGCTCGATTTCGAAGGGCGCATCGACGGCGTCGCCTTCCCGGGCGGCGAGGGCCGTGACACGCCGGTAGTGCTCGGTGCCGGCCAGGTGCTCACCGAGTTCGAGCAGGTGCTTGCGGGCGCCAGGCCCGGCGAGTCCCGCACGGCGGTGGTGCACTTTCCGGACGATTACCACGGCAGGGAAGTGGCGGGGAAAACCGCGGAATTCACGATCACGGTGAAGCAGGTCGAGGAGTCAGACCTGCCGGCGCTCGATGATGCCTTCGCCGAGGACTTCGGCGTCAAGGAAGGCGGCGTCGAGCAGTTGCGCAAGGAAGTGCGCGAGAGCATGGAGCGCGAACTCGAAGAGGCGGTGCGCAATCACCTGCGCGCGCAGGTGATGGACGCGCTGTACCGCGAAAATCCGCTCGAGGTGCCGCAGGGACTCGTCGAGGAGACCGTGCAGGAAATGCAGGTCGACATCGGCCGGCGCACCGGCGCGAAGGACGCAAGCCAGTTGCCGCCGCGCGAACAGTTCATCGATCCCGCCCGCCGCCGCGTCGCGCTCGGGCTCGTGATCGGCGAGCTGCTGCGCAGCAGCGAGCTGAAGGTCGATCGGGCGCGCGTGCAGGCGCGCCTCGAGGACATCGCGGGCAGCTACCCGAATTCCGACGAGATGCGCCGTGCCTACCTGCAGAACGCAGACGCCATGCGCCAGATCGAGTCGGCGGTGCTCGAGGAGCAGCTGGTCGATTGGGTCGTGGAACGGGCCAGAATCACGGACAAG
>CAZOIB010000207.1:0-3662 GCA_964579785.1 uncultured Lysobacter sp.
CAAGCTGATGAAAGTCGCCGGCGCCTACTGGAGAGGCGACTCGAAGAACGAGATGCTGCAGCGCATCTACGGCACGGCCTGGGCGAAGAAGGAGGACCAGGAGGCCTACCTGCACATGCTCGAGGAGGCCGAGAAGCGCGACCACCGGCGCCTGGGCGCCCAGCTCGACCTCTTCCACCTGCAGGACGAGGCGCCCGGCATGGTGTTCTGGCACCCGAAGGGCTGGGTCATCTGGCAGCAGGTCGAGCAGTACATGCGCCGCGTCTACCAGGCCAATGGCTACCTCGAGGTGAAGTGCCCGCAGATCCTCGACCGCTCGCTCTGGGAGAAGAGCGGCCACTGGGAGAACTACAAGGACCACATGTTCACGACGGAGTCGGAGAAGCGCGACTTCGCCATCAAGCCGATGAACTGTCCCGGCCACGTGCAGATCTTCAACAAGGGCATCCGCAGCTATCGCGACCTGCCGCTGCGCTATGGCGAGTTCGGCGCCTGCCACCGCAACGAACCCTCGGGGGCGCTGCACGGCCTCATGCGCGTGCGCGGCTTCACGCAGGACGACGGCCACGTCTTCTGTGCCGAGGAGCAGATCTCCGCGGAATGCGTGGACTTCCACCGCCAGGCTTTCGCCGTCTACCGTGACTTCGGCTTCCACGACATCCAGGTGAAGCTGGCCCTGCGGCCCACGCCGCGGATCGGCAGCGACGAGCAATGGACCAAGGCAGAGGAGGCGCTGCGCGGGGCATTGCGCGAGGCAGGTGCACAGTGGACGGAGCTTCCGGGGGAGGGCGCCTTCTACGGCCCCAAGATCGAGTACCACCTGAAGGACTCGCTGGGCCGGCCCTGGCAGGTGGGCACCATGCAGGTCGACTTCTTCATGCCCGGGCGGCTGGGGGCGGAATACGTCGCGGAGGACAACTCGCGGCGCCTGCCGGTCATGCTGCACCGCGCCATCGTCGGCTCCATGGAACGCTTCATCGGCATCCTGATCGAGAACCACGCGGGCGCGTTCCCGCTGTGGCTGGCACCGGTCCAGGTGGTGGTGATGAACGTGACGGACCGCCAGGAGGCGTACGTCCGCGAGGTCGTCGCCGGCCTGCGCGCCGCCGGCATCCGCGTCGAGGCGGATTTGCGGAACGAGAAAATAACGTATAAAATTCGCGAACATAGCATGCAAAAGCTTCCTTACCAGCTGGTGTTGGGCGACAAGGAAGTGGCAGCCCGGACGGTCTCGGCAAGAACGCGCGCAGGGGAGAACGAGTCACCCGTTGCGCTCGAGGCCTTCATTTCGCGCCTCAAGGGCGAAATCACCGAGCGAAAGTGAACGCACCAAAGGGAGGCGAGGACTGTATCATCCACTTAATGAAGAATCCTCGCCAAGTGACTGATAATAAAGAGGGTTCTGCGCATCGCTCACGATAACAAGTCGGTACGCATCAACGGGGAGATCAACGCCCCGGAGATTCGCCTGGTCGGCCTCGAAGGTGACCAGCTCGGCATCGTTTCCATCACGGAAGCGATGCGTCTCGCGGAAGAGGCGGAAGTCGATCTCGTGGAGATCGCCCCGACCGCGGTTCCCCCGGTTTGCCGGATCATGGATTACGGCAAATTCAAGTACCAGGAACAGAAGCGGGCGCACGAGGCGAAGCTCAAGCAGAAGCAGATCCAGGTCAAGGAGATCAAGTTCCGCCCCGGCACCGACGAGGGCGATTACCAGATCAAGCTGCGCAACCTGATCCGCTTCCTGACCGAAGGCGACAAGACGAAGATCACGCTGCGCTTCCGGGGCCGCGAGATGGCGCACCAGGAACTGGGTGTTGCGCTGCTGAAGCGGGTGGAGGCCGACCTCCTGCTCTACGGGCAGGTCGAGCAGTGGCCCAGGCTGGAAGGGCGCCAGATGGTGATGGTGCTGGCGCCGAAGAAGAAGCACTGAAGAATTTGCAGTAGCGCCCCGGTACGAGGGGCACGAGAAAGGCGACTTCAGGTCCCAAGCGCGGAGCGGTTCCGCCACCTGCTGCGCCCGAAGCGGTCGCAACCCTCACGGGGAAGCGGCCAATTTGAGAAGAAGGAGGGCACCATGCCCAAGATGAAGACCAAGAGTGGCGCCGCCAAGCGCTTCAAGGTCCGCGCGAGCGGGTCCGTGAAGCGCGGCCAGGCGGGCAAGCGCCACATCCTCACCAAGAAAACCACGAAATCGAAGCGCCAGTTGCGCGGCTCGGCGGCGGTCCACAAGACCAACACCGACTCCGTGAAGGCGATGCTTCCCTACGCCTAAAGGAGACCGACGATGCCTCGCGTAAAACGTGGTGTAACGGCGCGCGCGCGCCACAAGAAGGTCCTCGAGCAGGCCAAGGGTTTCCGCGGCCGCCGCAAGAACGTCTACCGCATCGCCAAGGAAGCGGTGATGAAGGCGGGCCAGTACGCCTACCGTGATCGCCGCAACAAGAAGCGCGAGTTCCGCGGCCTGTGGATCGCCCGGATCAACGCGGCCGTCCGCGAAGCCGGGATGACCTACAGCCGGTTCATGGCGGGACTCAAGAAGGCGGCCATCGAGATCGATCGCAAGGTTCTCGCCGACCTTGCCGTGCAGGACAAGCCGGCGTTCAGCCGGATCGTCGAGCAGGCCAAGTCGAGCCTCGGCGCCTGAAGCGACGCTAAACCGGGAAGGGGGCTCTTCCAGAGCCCCTTTTTCATTTCCGTCCCGCCCGCCCCATGTCATCCATCGACAAGATCGTCACCGAAGCCGAGATCGCGTTTGCCGCTGCGGCGAGCATTGCCGACCTCGAGCAGGCCAAGTCGCGCTTTCTCGGCAAGGCCGGCGCGCTGACCGAGCTCCTCAAGGGGCTGGGGAAGCTAGGCGCCGAGGAGCGCCCCAAGGCGGGCGCCGCCATCAACGAGGCCAAGGTTGCGATCGAGGTGCTGGTGCAGTCGCGCCGCGAAGCGATCCTCGCCGCCGAGCTCGACCGGCGGCTGGCGGCCGAGTCGATCGACGTGACCCTGCCCGGCCGCCGCCAGTCCGAGGGCGGCCTGCACCCGATCTCGCGGGCGCAGGAGCATATCGAGCGGCTCTTCGCGTCGATGGGCTTCTCCGTCGCCGACGGCCCGGAGATCGAGAACGACTTCTACAACTTCACGGCGCTGCGCATGTTCCCCGACCACCCGTCGCGGAGCATGCAGGACACCTTCTACATCGCCGATTCGGACAAGGTGCTGCGCACGCACACTTCGCCCGTGCAGATCCGCTACATGCAGTCGCACGAGCCGCCGATCCGCATCATCAGCCCCGGCCGCGTCTACCGCGTGGACCATGACGCCACGCACTCGCCGATGTTCCACCAGATCGAGGGGCTGTGGATCGACGAGGGCATCAGCCTCGCGGACCTGAAAGGCACCCTGACGCAGTTCTTCCGCGCCTTCTTCGAGCGCGACGACATCAATGTCCGCTTCCGGCCGTCCTACTTCCCGTTCGTCGAGCCCGGCGTGGAAATCGACATGGAATGGGAGCGCAAGGACGGCGAGGTGAAGTACCTGGAAATCGGCGGCGCCGGCGTCGTGCACCCGGACGTGCTGAGGAACGGCCGCATCGACCCGGAGCGCCACTCCGGCTTCGCCTTCGGCATGGGCCTGGACCGGCTCGCCATGCTCAAGTACGGGGTGAACGA
>CAZOIB010000208.1:0-10145 GCA_964579785.1 uncultured Lysobacter sp.
GGTTTCGCGTGGTGCTCGTCGTTCTGGTGGCGCGTGTCATTTGCGTTCCTTTCGTCATCTGATTTGATCCGCTGCCATTCCCTTTCGGGGCCGGCCACCTGGCGGAGTGGGCTCCACCGGCGGTGTCAGTAGAAAGGCTAGGCCGAAGGATTAGAGGGCTCACACTAAACATGTCACGCGCCGGCAGGGCGAGGTCGCGGCAGGCGCGCGTGTATCATTCGCCCGAAATACAGGCACTTGCCCAGGAGGAGTCCATGTCCTATTTCGTGACCGGCGGCACCGGCTTCATCGGCCGCTTCCTCATCGATCGCCTGGTCCGGCGCGAAGGCACGATTTTCGTGCTGGTGCGCAAGAACTCGGTGGCAAAGCTGGACGCCCTGCGGCCGCGCTGGGGTGGCGAGCAGAAGCGCGTGGTGGCGGTGGTCGGCGACCTCGCGAAGCCGAAACTCGGCATCGCCGCCGCGGATCTCGCGAGGATGAAGGGGCGCGTGAAGCACGTCTTTCACCTGGCGGCCATCTACGACCTGTCGGCCGACGCCGCCAGCCAGGAAAAGGCCAACATCGACGGCACGCGCCATGCCGTCCAGCTTGCCGAGGCCGTGCAGGCCGGCTGCTTCCACCACGTGAGCTCGATCGCCGCCGCCGGCCTCTACGACGGCGTCTTCCGCGAGGACATGTTCGACGAGGCCGAGGAGCTCGACCACCCCTACTTCCGCACCAAGCACGACTCCGAGGGCATCGTGCGCAAGGAGTGCAAGCGGCCCTGGCGCGTCTACCGCCCGGCACTCGTGGTGGGGCACTCGAAAACCGGCGAGATCGACAAGATCGACGGCCCGTACTACTTCTTCAAACTCATCCAGAAGATGCGCAAGGCCCTGCCGCAGTGGATGCCCACCGTGGGCATCGAGGGCGGGCGCATCAACATCGTGCCGGTGGACTTCGTCGTCGAGGCGATGGACCACATCGCCCACAAGAAGGGGTTGGACGGCGGCTGCTTCCACCTGACCGACCCGGAACCGCGCCGCATCGGCGAGATCCTGAACCTCTTCGCCAAGGCGGCCCATGCGCCGCAGATGACGATGCGCCTGAACGCCAAGATGTTCGCGTTCATCCCGGACTTCGTGATCGATTCGGCGATGTCGCTCGCACCCGTGCGCCGCATCCAGAGACAGGTTCTCGCCGACCTCGGCATCCCGCAGGAAATGTTCAGGTTCGTGAACTACCCCACGCGCTTCGACAATCGCGACTGCACCAGGGCCCTCAAGGGCTCGGGCATCGCCGTGCCGCCGCTGGAGGACTACGCATGGCGGCTGTGGGACTACTGGGAACGCCACCTCGACCCCGACCTCTTCATCGACCGCACGCTGGCCGGCAAGGTGAAGGACAAGGTCATCGTCATCACCGGAGGCACCTCCGGCATCGGCGAGGCGACGGCCTACAAGATGGCGGAAGCCGGCGCACAGGTGGTCGTGGTGGCCCGCGACCCGGAGAAGGCGGCGCCGGTCATGGCGAAGATCAAGTCTCTCGGGGGCAAGGGCAGGTTCGTCTCCTGCGACCTGGCCGACCTCGCCGACTGCGACCGCCTGGTCGCCACGGTCCTGAAGGAGTTCGGCCGCTGCGACTACCTGGTGAACAATGCCGGACGCTCGATCCGTCGCGGCATCGCCTCCTCGTTCGACCGCTTCCACGACTTCGAGCGCACGATGCAGCTCAACTACTTCGGGAGCCTGCGCCTCATCATGGGATTCCTCCCGGCGATGATGAAGCAGAACCGGGGCCAGGTGATCAACATCTCCTCCATCGGGGTGCTCACGCAGGCGCCGCGCTTTTCGGCCTACGTCGCCTCCAAGGCGGCCCTGGATTCCTTCACCGGGTGCGCCGCGAGCGAGTTCGCCGACAACAACATCACCTTCACCACCATCAACATGCCGCTGGTGAAGACCCCGATGATCGCGCCGACGAAGCTCTACAACCACGTGCCTACCCTCACGCCCGAGCAGGCCGCCGACCTGGTGGTGGAGGCCATCGTCTACAAGCCGGTGCGCATCGCCACGCGGCTGGGTGTCTTCGGGGCGCTGCTGCACGCCGTCGCGCCCAAGGCCACGCAGATCATCCTGAACGCCGCATTCCGGATGTTCCCCGACTCGACGGCGGCGCAGGGCCGGAAGGACGGCACGAAGAAGGACGTCGAGCTCTCGCCGGAGCAGGTCGCGTTCGCCCAGATCACCCAGGGCATCCACTGGTAGGAGGACTCCTGGCCACCACGCTCAAGCCCGGCGACGCCGCGCCCGACTTCGCCGGGGTCACCACGGACGGCTCGAAGGTCGCGCTCAAGGACTTCCGCGGCAGGAAGCTGGTGCTGTACTTCTACCCCCGCGACGACACGCCGCTCTGCACGCAGCAAGCGTGCTCGCTCCGCGACCACAATGCCGAGATCGCGGCCAAGGGAGCGGCGATCCTCGGCGTTTCCACGCAGGATGCGGACTCCCACCGCAAGTTCACCGCCAGGCACGGGCTCAATTTCCCGCTGCTCGTCGACGCGGGCGGCACAGTCGGACGTGCCTACGGCACCATCGGCGGCGGCGGACTGCTCTCCGCCGCGAAGGCCATCATCGGCATGACCGACCGCGTGACCTTCATCATCGACGGGAAGGGACGCATCGCGCACGTCATCGACCAGCCGGACGTGGCAGGCCACGCCGAGGAAGTCCTGGCACTCCTCTAGCGCCTGAGCAGGCTCGCGGCCGCGAGCGCATCGAGCACCGCCCGGTGCAGGCGCCGATCCTGCAGCATCGCCAGGTGCCCGACGCCGTGGAACGCCACATTGCGCGCCCAGGAAAGGCAGCTCGAATCCTGGGGGGCCACGAGGTTGTCGTGCACGGTGTAGAGGGACGTGACCGGACACGCCGGCCCTGCTTCACCCTCCGCGAGCTCCAGGCTGCGCAGGAATGCACTGCCACGGCGCATCTGCCTTGCATTCGCACCGGTGCCCAATGGCGCAAGCGAGGTGCCGTGGTGCGGGCTGCCGAGCGTGATCACCGCCTGCAACCGCCCGGCGCCGTGCTGGGCGAGAAGGCAACGCGCGATGAGCCCGCCCATGCTGTGGCAGACAAGTATCGCCTTGGGCTGCCTGGTGGCTGCAGTCACCTCGTCGAGGACCCGATCGAGGTGCGCCGCGAATTCCTCGATCGGCGCGAAGATCAACGGCAGGCTGGGCACGTAGACGGGACCGACGCCGGCAGCGTCCAGCGCATGGACGAGCGGGGAGACCGTTCCCCGGTTGGACACGTAGCCGTGCACGACGATGACGGGAATGCGTGCGTCGGTGGCCAGCGGCGGATCCGCGCGCAATACCTGGTGCTCGAAGGGAAGCCACACGAAGTTGTTGGCGAGCATGGCGAGCCATTCCCGGCAAACGAGGGCCACCGTGCCGCCTGCGCCGAGTTGCTGTCCGGGCTCGCGCGGGGATCGGCCCAACCAGCACAGGACATGTGAGCTGGCGACGATCGCCAGGCGCATCCCCGCCATGCCCGCGATCACCATCGCGACGATCGCGCCGGCGCCCCATGCATTGCGCTCGGCCATCCACAGGCCGAGAGCCGCCCAGGCGGCCATTTCGATGAGCAGGGCGAGGCGGACGACCTTGACGAACATGGCGGCCGAGTATAGCAACGGTCCGGAGCCCCTCCGGGGGCGTGCTAACATTCGCCGCCTTCCGCTGCCGCCGCAAATTCAGACGCAGAGACCCGATGCCGCTTCACGCCGCGACGATCTTCCTGAGCGCGTTCCTGCTCTTCCTCGTCCAGCCCATCCTCGCCAAGCAGATCCTGCCGTGGTTCGGGGGCGCGGCCATCGTCTGGACGACCTGCATGGTGTTCTTCCAGTTCGTCCTCCTGCTCGGCTACGCCTACTCGCACTGGATCACGACGCAGGTGCGTTCCCCGCTGCAGAACTGGATCCACATCGGGCTCCTCGTGGCGAGCCTCGCGTTCCTGCCCATCCTGCCCGGGGAATTCTGGAAGCCGGCAGGCGACGAGAACCCGGTCGTGCGCATCCTGCTGCTGCTCTTCGCCACCATCGGCCTGCCCTACTTCCTGCTTTCCTCGACGAGTCCGCTCATCCAGGCCTGGTTCGCCCGCGAGTTCCCGGGCTCCAGCCCCTACCGGCTGTTCGCCCTCTCGAACTTCGCCTCCATGCTGGCGTTGCTGGGCTACCCGTTCCTCTTCGAGCCCTGGCTCGCCAGCCCGCAGCAGTCGTGGGCGTGGTCGGTCGCCTATTTCCTTTTCGTCCTCACCTGCGCAACGCTCGCCTGGCGCAGCCGCACCCTGGCCCCCCTGGAGAGGGCGACGCCATCCGCCGCGGACGCCGCCGAGCCCGCGCCCTCCCGGTCGACCCTCGTGGTCTGGCTGGCGCTCGCGACGATGGGATCGGTGATGCTGCTCGCGGTCTCCAACCACCTCACGCAGAACATCTCCTCGATTCCCCTGCTATGGGTGATCCCGCTCGCGATCTACCTGCTTTCCTTCATCCTCTGCTTCGAGGGCACGCGCTGGTACCTGCGCGACACCTACCTCGGCTTCCTGGTGTGGATCCTGTGCGTGATGGCGTGGTTCCTGGCCGACAAACGGCTGCAGTTCGAGCTCGCGTGGCAGGTCGGCGTGTTTGCCGTCGGCCTCTACGTGGTCTGCATGTTCTGCCACGGCGAGCTCGCGCGCATGCGTCCCGGCCCCCGCCACCTCACGCTCTTCTACCTGGTCGTGTCGCTGGGCGGCGTGGTGGGCGGCACGCTGGTGGGGATCGTGGCCCCGCTCACCCTGCCGGGATACCTGGAACTGGAGATCGCGCTCGTCGTGGTGGCGCTGCTCGCCCTGTACCTGAACCGCGACCGCCCCAAGCCCATCGTCACGATGTTCGCGCTCGTCTGCGCCTTCACGACCGCGGCGCTGGCCTGGCGCGTGGACAAGTTCACCGAGGACGCGGTGCTGATGGAGCGCAACTTCTACGGCGTCCTGCGCGTCAAGGAGACGCTGGCGCGCGAGAACGACCCGGACACCCGCTACCGCTCGCTGGTCCACGGCGCCATCCTGCACGGCGAGCAGTGGCTGGGCGCGCAGTACCGCCGCGCGGCGACGACCTACTACAAGACGACCGCGGGAATCGGCAAGGCGATCCTCGCCCACGAGGGCCTGCCGATCAAGGTGGGCGTCATCGGCCTGGGCGCGGGAACGCTGGCCACCTACGGCGATGCCGACGACACCTACCGCTTCTACGACATCAATCCGGCGGTGCCGCGCATCGCCCGCGAACAGTTCACCTACCTCGCCGACAGTGCGGCGAAGATCGAGATCGTCCTGGGGGATGCGCGCCTGAACCTGGAACGCGAGCCGGTCCAGGGCTTCGACGTGCTCGCCGTGGATGCCTTCTCCGGGGACTCGATCCCGGTGCACCTGATCACGCTGGAGGCCGTGGGCGCCTACCTGAGGCACATGCAGCCCAGGGGCGTGATCGCCTTCCACGTCTCCAATCGTTTCCTGGACCTGAAGCCGGTGCTCCTCGCGATCGCGGAACGGCACGGCCTCGAGTACGCCTTCGTGCACGAGACCGGCGACGACGGCTCCACGACCAGCGACTGGATCCTGCTCACCCGCCACAAGCCGTTCATCCTGCGCCCGGAGATCGTCGCCTCGACCGAGCCCGTCGCGCCGCAACCCGGCTGGCGACTATGGACGGATGCCTACAACAACATCCTGCAGGTGTGGAAGCACTAGGCGCGCAGGGCCGCCGCGACTCCCTCCGCCACGAGGCTGCTCACGCGCTCGTTCGATTCGAGAGTCACGCCCGCGATGTGCGGGGTGAGGATCAGGTTCGGCGCATCGGCGAGCACGCTGCGCTCCCGCAGCGGTTCCTCGGCGAACACGTCCAGCGCCGCCCCCGCTAGCCGGCCCTCGCGCAGCGCGACGGCAAGAGCCGCCTCGTCCACGATGCCGCCGCGTGCCGAATTGACCAGGATCGCGCCTGCCTTCATGAGGCCGAGGCGCCGCGCGTCGAGCAGTCCGCGCGTCGACTCCACGAGCGGCACGTGCAGCGAGACGATGTCCGCCTGCGCGAGGAGTTCCTCGAGCCCGCAGGGCGCTACCGCCTCCTCCCGCCACGCCGGTGAATCCGCGGGGATCGCCGGGTCGAACGCGACGACGCGGATTCCCAGCGCCCGGGCCTTGCGGGCCGTCACGCGGCCGATGCCGCCGAATCCGACCAGGCCCAGGGTCTTGCCGGCCACTTCCCGGCCCTGCGACAGAATCTGCCGCGGCCACCGGCCTGCGGCCACGGCGGACGTGGACAGGTAGGCCGCGCCGCGCAGCAGGATCATCGCCATGCCGAGCACGTATTCGGCCACGGAGTCGGCATTGGCCCCGGTCGCGGGGATGACCGCGATGCCA
Source organism: uncultured Lysobacter sp. (assembly GCA_964579785.1). Taxonomy (GTDB): domain Bacteria; phylum Pseudomonadota; class Gammaproteobacteria; order Burkholderiales; family Usitatibacteraceae; genus FEB-7. The sequence goes on from CAZOIB010000208.1 coordinate 6,438, forward strand.
CGCGCGGCGCAGGCCTCCAGGTCGATGTTGTCGAGGCCCACGCCGAGCCGGCCGACCGCGCGCAGGCGCTGCGCTGCCGCGAGGGGCGCACCGCGCACCTGCGTGCGATTGCGCACAATCCATCCTTCGGCGTCTGACAGTGCCGCTGCCAGCGCCGCTTCGTCGTCGACCAGGCCGGGCCGGTAGTCGACGTCGAAATCGCGCGCCAGCAGGGCCACGGCGGGGGCATCCATGTTCTCGGAGATGACGATGCGCTGCATGGCGGGAGGCGCTCCTTCCGGGTGTCCGGGGTCGCGGCGAGTCTAGCATGCACTCCGCCCCGCAGCGTTCAGCGCCTGCCGGCGGCGAGCCACACGGTGACCTCCTCGCGATCGTGATAAAGGTGCTTCATGCGCAGGCGGTGCGGCATGCCCTGCAGCGCGTCGGCGATGATGGTCCGCGCCCGCTGCACCTCCTCCCAGCGCTTCTTCATCGGCAGCTTCAGGTTGAAGATGGTCTCGCGGCACCAGCCTTCGGCGATCCAGCGCGCCGCCAGCGTGCATACGCGCGACGGGCTCTCGATCATGTCGCACACCATCCAGTCGACCGGTTGCGCGGGCCGGAAGCGAAATCCGTCCTCGCGCCGCTGCTTCACTTGCCCGCTGTCCAGGAGTGCGGCGTCCATCGCCCCGTTGTCCACGGCCGTGACCATCAGGCCGCGGCGAACCAGCTGCCACGTCCATCCGCCGGGCGCCGCTCCAAGGTCGACGGCGGTCATGCCGGGACACAGGCGCTGGTTACTCGCCTCCTCCCCGAGGAAGCAGGCGAGCGCCTCGGCCAGCTTGAGCGTCGAGCGGGAGGGTGCCGCACGCGGCAGGTGCAGGCGGGGAATGCCCATCGGCCAGGGCGAGCTCGACCCGGTGAGCGAGGTGCCGACGCGGCATGCGGTGCCGCCGACGAAGAATACGTGCAGGCGCTCGCGGGCGTGCGCCTGCGCGACCTTCACTCCCGCCTCCGCCAGCCCTTGCTCCAGCCGCGGCGCCAGAGGCCGGATGAGCGAGGCGAGCGACTTTCCCTCGTTGGTGTCGGGCGTCTCGAGGAACATCTCGCGAAAGGCCGTGCCCAGTTCGAGCACGGCCGCAACGATCGGCGTGACGCGATTGCCCACCGGCAGCCCGGCAAGCAATTCACCCGTGCGCACCACCTGCCGCGGAAACACCAGCGTAGCCGGCTCCAGGCCCGTTGCGAGCGCGGTGCCCGCGGCGGCTTCGTGCGGATGGAAGAGCGCGTAGGCGCTGTCCGGCTTCGCCTTCACGAACCCCGCGACACCCAGCCGCGTGGCCTCTTCCATGATCTCCTGCGCGCACTCCTTCTCGAACCCCGCCCGGCAGTAGAGCAGCAGGTTCGCCGCTTTCATCGCCGGCCCACCGCCCTCTCAGGGCGCGGGCTGCGCATGCCGGAACAGCGCAAAGAAGTTGCGCGTCGTCGCCTCGGCCACCGCCTCCAGTCCGACGCCCTTCAGGCGCGCGATCTCCTCGGCCACGTGGCGCACGAAGGATGGTTCGTTCGTCCTGCCGCGATGCGGAACCGGCGCCAGGTAGGGCGCGTCGGTCTCGACCAGCATGCGCTCGAGCGGTACGTGCCTCGCCACCTCCTTCAGGTCCTGCGCATTCTTGAAGGTGACGATGCCGGAGAACGAGATGTGGAACCCCATCGCCATGGCGCCTTCCGCCACCTCGCGCGACTCCGTGAAGCAGTGCATGACGCCGCCGACCTCGCCCGCGCCCTCCTCCTCCAGGATGCGCAGGGTGTCGGAGGCGGCCTCGCGGGTGTGGATCACGAGCGGCTTGCCGCAAGCCCTGGCCGCGCGGATGTGCACGCGAAAGCGATCGCGCTGCCATTCCGTGTCGCCCTCGACGCGGAAGTAGTCCAGCCCGGTCTCGCCGATGGCCACCACCTTGGGATGGTCCGCCAGGGCGACGAGCTCCTCGACCGTCGCCTCGCGCCCGTCGCGCCGCTCGTCGGGATGCACGCCGGCCGTGCACCAGAGATTGGGCTGCGACAGCGCCACCTCGCGCACGCCCGGAAAGCCCGCTAGCGTGGTGGAGATGGTCAGCGCGTGGCTGACTCCCTGTGCCGCCATGCGCGCGAGCAGCGCAGGGAGCTCGGCGCGAAGTTCGGGAAAGTCGAGATGGCAGTGGGAGTCGACGAGCATGCCGCGCATTCTACCGGCGCGGACGGGCCGCGGGCTCGCGCCCTCACAGCGTGTGCGTCAGGCGGGTCGACTGCAGGGCTCCGCCGAGCACGGTTTCGATCCTCTTGCGCAACTCGCGGCAGGTGTCGTTGTCCTGCAGCTGGACGCCGAAGCCCTGCGGGCGGTTGCTGGCCGCATGGACCGGATTGATCCACGCGACATGTCCCTGGATCGGGATGCGGGCGGCTTCGTCGAGCAGCGACAGGAGGATCAGCACGTCTTCGCCGAGCCGGTGCTCGCGGGTGCTCGGCACGAAGATTCCGCCGCCGCGCAGCAGCGGGATCCACGCGGCATAGAGCGCGCCCCGGGTGCGGATCACGAGGGAATGGACTCCGGGCCCGTTGACCACGGGATCTGTCGCGGCATCGGTCATGGTTCAGCCAAGTGTGGCGCGATTGTAGGCAGCCAGCAAGTTCTCGGCCGCGAGCCGTGCATTGAGCGGATGCGCGACCAGGCGCCGCGCCTCGAGAAGTTCCCGGTCGAACGCCAGCAGGCGCGCCAGGGGCGCGCGCCTCGCCTTGGCGCGCAACGCGGGCGTCGCATCGACGTGGTGCCGGGCCTCGCCGGCGACCTTCAGGCGCACCAGGTCGTGAACCCAGGTCTGCATCACGAAGAGCGTGCGCTCCAGGAGCGCCCGGTCGATTCCGGAAGCAAAGGAAAGCACATGCGCGCCGTCCGGGCGCGAGAGTTCGGCAACCACCTTGCGGCGCCAGTCGCTCTCCTCAGGCGCCGCCAGCGCCGCGGCGAGGAGCGGGGCCCCGCCAGCCAGGGCCAGGGCGCCCTCGGGCTCGACGGCCGCCTGCGTGGCGAGCCACGCCAATGCCTTCTCGCGCGCCGGCGCACGCAGGACGACGGATTCACAGCGGCTGCGGATGGTCGCGAGGAGCCGCGCCGGCCGGTCGCTCACGAGCACGATCACGGTGGCCGGCGGCGGTTCCTCGAGCGTCTTCAGGAGGGCATTCGCCGCGGCGGGCTGCAGGGACTCGGCCGGATGCAGGACGAGCACCCGGTATCCCGCGCGGTGCGTGGAGAGGGCGATGAAGTCGCGGATGGCGCGGATCTGGTCGATCTTGATGACGAGGCTCTTCTTGCCCGCCTCCTTCGCGGCCTCGCCTTCGACCGGCTCGGTTTCGCTCTCCTCCGCAGCCTCCGGGACGATCGCGCGGAAGTCGGGATGGTTGCCCTGCCCGAACCAGTGGCAGGAAGGGCATTGCCCGCAGGCGAGGCGGTCGATCGGCGACTCGCAGAGGAGGCCGCGGGCGAGGCTGCGCGCGAACTCCACCTTGCCGATGCCTGCCCGCCCCGATACCAGCAACGCGTGCGGCATCCGTTCCCGGCGCGCCATGAGACGCTCCAGTTCCTCGCGGTGCCAGGGGAGCGCGTTCACGGGAAAGCCGCCGCGAAGGCAGCGGCCAGGAGCCCGCGCACTTCGTCCGGCGTGCCGGCGGCATCGATCACGTGCACGCGCGTGCCGC
>CAZOIB010000209.1:0-1970 GCA_964579785.1 uncultured Lysobacter sp.
ACCTGTTCCATGGTTGTCCTTTTACGAACCCGGTTCATGAACCCGGATCGTGAACCGGGTTCGTTTCATGAGTCATGGTCCTTCGTAGGCGAGCCAGAGGGTGGCGAGGGGGGGGAGGGTGAGCGTGGCGGAGCAGGGCAGGCCGTGGCTCGCGACGCCCTCCGCGAAGACGCCGCCCGCGTTGCCGGCGTTCGAGCCTTCGTACGCCGCGGCATCGGTGTTGAGGATTTCCCGCCAGCGGCCCGGCAGCGGAAGCCCGAGGCGGTAGCCGGCGCGCGGCACCGGCGTGAAATTGCAGGCGGCCACCACGGGGCGCGAACCTTCGCCGCCCGTGCGCAGCCAGGCGAGCACGGAGTTGTCGCGGTCCTCGACGACGATCCAGCGGAAGCCATGACTCTCGCAGTCGCGCTCGTGCAGCGCGCGCTCGCCGCGGTAGAGGCGGTTGAGATCGCGCACCAGCGTCTGCACGCCGCGGTGCCAGTGCGTCCCCGCCTCGCCCCACTCGAGCTGCCCATCGAAGTTCCACTCGCGGCCCTGGGCGAACTCCTGGCCCATGAAGAGGAGCTTCTTGCCGGGGTGCGCCCACATGAACGCGTAGTAGGCGCGCAGCCCCGCGAACTTCTGCCAGGCATCTCCCGGCATGCGCGCGAGCAGCGACCCCTTGCCGTGCACGACCTCGTCGTGCGACAGCGGCAGGACGAAATTCTCCGACCAGGCGTACATCAGCGCGAAGGTCATCCGGTCGTGGTGCCAGCGGCGGTGCACCGGGTCCTCGGCCACGTAGGCCAGCGTGTCGTTCATCCAGCCCATGTTCCACTTGAACCCGAAGCCGAGGCCCCCGGCGTATACCGGTTGCGAGACCGCGGGCCACGCCGTCGATTCCTCCGCCAGCGTGATGGCGCCGGGGTGCAGCGCGTACACCGTCTCGTTCAGGCGGCGCAGGAAGGCGATGGCCTCGAGGTTCTCGTTGCCGCCGTGCGGGTTGGGTATCCACTCGCCCGCCTTGCGCGAGTAGTCGAGGTAGAGCATCGAGGCCACCGCGTCCACCCGCAGCCCGTCCACGTGGTAGCGCTCGAGCCAGAAGAGGGCGTTGGCGACGAGGAAATTGGCGACCTCGCGCCGCCCGAAGTTGAACACGGCGGTGTTCCAGTCCGGGTGGAAACCCTGCCGCGGGTCGGCGTGCTCGTAGAGCGCGGTGCCGTCGAAGCGCGCGAGGCCGTGCGTGTCCACCGGAAAGTGCGCCGGCACCCAGTCGAGGATGACGCCGAGCCCCGCCGCATGGCAGCGGTCGACGAAGCGCGCGAAGCCGGCCGGCTCCCCGAAGCGGGCCGTCGGCGCGAAGAGGCCGATCGGCTGGTAGCCCCACGAGGCATCCAGCGGGTGCTCGTTCACGGGCATCAGCTCGACGTGCGTGAAGCCCATGTCCGCCACGTACGCCGGCAGGGCATCGGCGAGTTCGTCCCAGTCGAGCCAGCGTCCGCCGTCGCCGCGCCGCCACGAGCCCGGATGCACCTCGTAGATGGACATCGGGGTGCGGCGGTGATCGCGCGCGGCGCGCTCGCGCATCCAGGCCTCGTCAGTCCAGGCAAAGGCAGTCGTGTCGCACACTTTCGAGGCGGTGGAAGGGCGCAGCTCCGCGCCGAAGCCCAGCGGGTCGGCCTTCAGGGGAAGGAGTTCGCCGCCCGGGCCATGGATCTCGTACTTGTAGAGCGCGCCGTTGGCGAGCCCCGGCACGAAGATCTCCCAGACGCCGTTGTCCACGCGCCGGCGCATGACGTGGCGGCGGCCGTCCCAGCCGTTGAAGTCGCCCACCACCGAGACGCGCCGCGCGTTGGGCGCCCACACCGCGAAATGCACTCCCGTGGTGCCTTCGTGCTCGAGCAGGTGCGCGCCGAGCCGGTCGAAGAGGCGCACGTGCGTGCCTTCCTGGAGCAGCCAGTCGTCCATGGGGCCGAGGACGGGGCCGTAGG
>CAZOIB010000210.1:0-19825 GCA_964579785.1 uncultured Lysobacter sp.
GGCCGAGCGGTGCACGATGCGCGCAAGTTCCTGCGGCGTGTAGAACTCCAGGCGCGCGACGATGCCGAAGCGGTCGCGCAGCGGGTTGGTCAGCATGCCTGCGCGCGTGGTCGCGCCGACCAGCGTGAACGGCTGCAGGTCGAGCTTGATCGAGCGCGCGGCCGGGCCCTCGCCGATCATGATGTCGATCTGGTAGTCCTCCAGCGCGGGATACAGGATCTCCTCGACCACCGGCGACAGGCGGTGGATCTCGTCGATGAACAGCACGTCATGCGCTTCGAGGTTGGTGAGGATCGCGGCGAGATCCCCCGGGCGCTCCAGGACCGGGCCCGAGGTCTGGCGCAGGTTCACGCCCATCTCGCGCGCGATGATGTGCGCAAGCGTGGTCTTGCCCAGGCCGGGCGGGCCGAAGAGGAGCGCGTGGTCGAGCGCCTCGCCGCGGTTGCGCGCGGCGGAGATGAAGATCTCGAGCTGCTCGCGGATCTTCGCCTGGCCGACGTACTCGGCGAGGTGGCGCGGGCGCAGCGCCCGCTCCTCGCCCTCCTCCAGCGGCGAAGCCTGGGCGCCGGTGATCAGGCGGTCGGTTTCGATCACGGCTTGGCGAGCACCTTGAGTGCCTGGCGGATCGCATCGGCTAGCGCCAGGTCCGGCGGCAGGTCGCGGATCGCGACCGATGCCTCGCGGGCATTATAGCCAAGGGAGAGCAGCGCATTGAGCACGTCCGGCGAGTGCTGCGCAGCCGTCTTCCCCGCGGGCAGCACGCTCGGCAGCTTGTCGCGCAGCTCGAGGACCAGGCGCTCGGCCGTCTTTTTCCCGATCCCCGGCACGCGTGTCAGGCGCGCGGCATCCTCCGTCGCCACGGCAGCGGCGAGATCGTCGACCGACAGGCCGGAAAGCACGGCCAGCGCCACCTTGGGACCGACGCCGCTCACCTTGAGGAGCTGCCGGAAGGCGGTGCGCTCGCCGGCGGTGAGGAATCCGAAGAGCAGATGCGCATCTTCGCGCACCACGAGGTGGGTCAGGAGCTCGACGGGCTCGCCGGTCCGCGGCAGGTTGTAGAAGGTGCTCATCGGCACGTCGATCTCGTAGCCAACGCCGGCGGCCATGACGACCACCTGCGGCGGAACCTTCTCGACGAGCGTGCCGGAAATGCGGCCGATCATGCGAGCCTGCCGTGCCGCATGCGCAGGCCCGTGGTCGGCAGCGCCCCCAGGCCGAGGCCGCCGTGGGCGTGGCAGATGGCGCAGGCCAGCGCGTCTGCCGCATCGGCCGACGGGTAGCCGGGCAGCTTCAGGAGGCGCTTGACCATTTCCTGCACCTGTTCCTTGTGCGCGTGCCCCTTGCCCACCACGGCCTGCTTCACCTGCAGCGCCGTGTACTCGGCCACCGGCAGGTCCGCGAGTACGGCGGCACAGACCGCGGCCCCGCGCGCCTGCCCCAGCAGCAGCGTCGATTGCGGATTGACGTTCACGAACACCTTCTCGATGGCGACGTGCTCCGGGTGGTGGGTGTCGATCACCTCGGCAAGGCCGTCGAGGATGGTGCGCAGGCGCTCCGGCAGCTCGCCCTTGTCGTTGGTGCGGATGCAGCCGCTGGTCACGTAGGCGAGGCGCTGGCCCTCGCGGTCGACCACCCCGAATCCCGTGACGCGCAGGCCGGGGTCGATGCCTAGGATGCGCATGGACGAATTTTTCGTTCGCTGCCGGCTCGTTCCTCGACCACTAACCCACCTCGTCCATCGCCGCCGTCGTGTAGACCTCCTGCACGTCGTCGAGGGACTCGAGGGCATCGAGGAGCTTCTGCATGCGCGCGGCATCGTCGCCGGCGAGCGCGGCCTCGGCGGAGGGCTTCATGGTCACGTCGGCCACGTCCGCCTTGAACCCGGCCTTCTCGAGCGCGGCCTTCACCGCGGGAAAATCGTGCGGTCCGGTGACCACTTCGATCGAGCCGTCGTCGTTGGTCACCACGTCCTCGGCGCCGGCCTCGAGCGCCGCATCGAGGAGCTTCTCCTCGCTGGTGCCCGGGGCGAAGACGAGCTGCCCGCAATGCTTGAAGAGGAACGCGACGGAGCCGTCGGTGCCGAGGTTGCCGCCGTGCTTGGAGAAGGCATGGCGCACGTCGGCCACGGTGCGCGTGCGGTTGTCGGTGAGACAGTCGACGATCACCGCCGCGCCGGCTATCCCGTAGCCCTCGTAGCGGATCTCCTCGTAGTTCACGCCCTCCAGGTCACCGGTGCCGCGCTTGATGGCGCGCTCGATGTTGTCCTTGGGCATGTTGTTCTCGTAGGCCTTGTCGACGGCGAGCCGCAGGCGCGGATTCATGTCGGGGTCGCCCCCGCCCATGCGCGCCGCAACCGTGATTTCCTTGATGAGGCGCGTGAAGATCTTGCCGCGCTTGGCGTCCTGGCGACCTTTGCGGTGCTGGATGTTGGCCCACTTGCTGTGACCTGCCATGGGTCTTCGTCGCGAATTCAGTTTCGAAGGGGCTAATGGTAACATCCTCGCTCCGTCTTCCCGCCCGAGCCGATCCCGTGTTGCCGCCCCTAGTCGTCGCGAAATCCGGCGTGGAACTTGGCCTCCTGCCGGGCATGGCCAACCGCCACGGACTCATCGCCGGCGCGACGGGCACGGGCAAGACCGTCACGCTGCAGGCCATCGCGGAACAATTGAGCCGGATCGGCGTGCCGGTCTTCATGGCCGACGTGAAGGGCGACCTCGCGGGGCTCGCGATGGCGGGCGGAGCCAACGCCAAGGTCGCCGAGCGCGTGAAGCTGCTGGGCCTCGCCGGCCACGCGCCCGGCGCCTTTCCCGTGGACTTCTGGGACGTATTCGGCGAGCAGGGCCACCCCGTGCGCGCGACCATTTCCGAGATGGGGCCGCTGCTCCTCGCGCGGGTGCTGAACCTGAACGAGACGCAGGAAGGCGTCCTCGCCGCCGTCTTTCGCATCGCCGACGACAACGGCCTCGCCCTCCTCGACCTGAAGGACCTGCGCGCGCTCCTGCAGTACGCCGGCGACAATGCCGCGCAGTTGCGTACGCAGTACGGCAACATTTCCACCGCCAGCGTCGGCGCGGTCCAGCGCGGGCTCCTCACGCTCGAGTCCCAGGGCGGGCAGAAGTTCTTCGGCGAGCCGGTGCTCTCGCTCGACGACCTGATGCAGACGGATGCGGACGGCCGGGGCGTGATCAACATCCTCGCCGCGGACAAGCTGATGGCGAGCCCGCGCGTCTACGCGACGATGCTGCTGTGGCTCCTGTCGGAGCTCTTCGAGCAGCTCCCGGAGACGGGCGACCCGGAAAAGCCCCGGCTCGTGTTCTTCTTCGACGAGGCGCACCTGCTCTTCGACGACGCGCCGAAGGAGCTCCTGGACCGTATCGAGCAGGTGGTGCGGCTGGTGCGCTCCAAGGGTGTCGGCGTCTGGTTCGTCACCCAGAACCCGCTCGACGTGCCGGACACCGTGCTCGGCCAGCTCGGCAACCGCGTGCAGCATGCCCTGCGCGCCTTCACGCCGCGCGACCAGCAGGCCGTGAAGGCGGCCGCCACCACGTTTCGCCAGAACCCGGGACTCGATGTCGAGAAGGCCATCACCGAGTTGGGCGTCGGCGAGGCGCTGGTGTCCTTCCTGGACGAGAAGGGCCGGCCGTGCCCCGTCGAGCGCGCGCTCGTCGTCCCGCCGCGCTCGCGCATCGGGCCGCTCACGCCGGAAGAGCGGCAGAAGGTGATCGGTTCCTCGCTGGTCGCCGGCCACTACGAGAAGGCCGTGGACCGCGAATCGGCCTACGAGAAGCTCTCCGCCCGCGCGGCGGAACGCGCCCAGGGCGGGCAGGTGGAACGAGGGGCGGCACAGGAATCGGCGGGCGGAGGACTGGGCGGTCTCCTCGGCCAGCTGGGACTGCCCGGGGGCACGGCTCCCAAGGGCCGGACCCGGGAAACGCCTCTCGAGGCCGCGGCAAAGAGCGCTGCCCGTGCGATGGGCAGCGAAGTCGGGCGACGCATCATCCGCGGCGTGCTGGGGTCGATCCTCGGCTCGCGTCGCTGAACAGGGAGAACCCATGGCGAAGACCGGGGAACGCAAGGCGCAGATCCTGCAGACGCTCGCCTCGATGCTCGAGGAGCCGAAGGCCGAACGCGTGACCACCGCGCTGCTGGCGGGACGGCTGGACGTGTCCGAGGCGGCGCTGTATCGCCACTTCGCGAGCAAGGCGCAGATGTACGAGGGGCTCATCGAGTTCATCGAGCAGACGCTCTTCAGCCTCGTGAACCGCATCCAGGCCGAAGAGAAGGACGCGATGAAGCAGATCGAGGCCACGCTCGCGGCGATGCTGGCGTTCGCGCAGAAGAACCCCGGCATGACCCGCGTCCTCACCGGCGATGCGCTGGTGAACGAGGACGGTCGCCTGCAAACCCGGGTCAACCAGCTCGTCGACCGGCTCGAGGCGAGCCTCAGGCAAAGCACGCGCCTCGCCGTGACCGCCGGGCAGCTTCCCGAGGACTGGGACGTGAACGCCTACGCGACCACCCTCATCGCCTACGTGATCGGCCGCTGGCACCTCTACGCCAAGAGCGGCTTCAAGCGCTCCCCGACGGAGGGGTGGCCGCAGCACTGGCGCGTCTTCTCGGCCTGAAGCGGCGCGCGCGGCGAGGCCATGGCCTTCCCCGAGATCGCCACCGAGCGGCTGCGGCTCGTCATCGCGCAGCCGGGGCTGGAAGAGCCGATGGCCCGCTTCTACCAGGACAACTTCGCGGGACACCTCGACCGCTGGTCGCCGCCGATGCCCGGCGACAAGCTCACGACGGCGTACTGGGAAAGGCAGTTGCCGACTTTCGCGCGCGAGTTCGAGGCCGGCGCCACGGCGCGCTGGGTCCTGCTCGCTCCCGGTGCCGATCCTCCCGAGGTCATCGGGACCGCCAACTTCTCGCAGATCGTGCGCGGCGCATTCCGCTCCTGCGTGCTGGGCTACCAGGTCGCGCGCCGCCACGAGGGCCGGGGCCTGATGCACGAGGCGCTCACCGCTTCCCTGGACTACGCCTTCCGCGACCTGCGGCTGCACCGCGTCATGGCCAACTACCGGCCCGAGAACCTGCGCAGCGGGCGGCTGCTCGCGCGCCTCGGGTTCGCGCAGGAAGGCTACGCGCGCGATTACCTGTTCATCGACGGCGCCTGGCGCGACCACGTCCTCACCTCGCGCACCAATCCGCACTACGACGTCGCCTGGCTGCGCGACTGAACTAGTCTCCGGTCGCCTGCCCCGGCTGGGGCGCCAGCACCGGGAGGCTGCGCCCGGGCGGATGGAAGTCGATGTCGCGATGGATGCGGCCATAGGCGGCGGACAGTTCCGCGAGCGACGCCGCGCCCAGGTTCACGACCCCGTAGCGATAGCTGCCGAGCCACTTGATCTCGCGCCGCAGGTCGGCGCCGCGCTTCGGATAGATCATGATGCGGGCACCAGGGTGGCGGGAGCGCAGGCCCGCGATCTCGCCGCGCCCGGGCCAGCGGCCGAGGCCGGCTCCCTCGAGGTCGCGCATGACGAAGCTGCCGGCGACCGCATCCGGTCCCATGCGGTGGCGGACCTGCGGTTCCTCCCCCGTCTCGAGGGCGAGCAGGACGTCGAACAGGCTGTAGCCGTCCACGCGCTCGAAGAGGTCGTAGAACTGCCCGGCCGCACGCGGGTTGATCTCGATCAGCTTCGCGTGACCCGTGGCGGCGCAGACGCGCAGCTCGACGTTGAACACGCCGTGCGTGAAGCCGACCGCCGCCAGCGCCCGGCGCGCGGTGTCCTCGGCGCGCGCCTGCCACTCGGCCGGCAGGGCCGACGGGTACTGGAAGCGCTGGAACTGGTCCGTCCCGGGATACATGATCGAGTCGACCACCCCCAGCATGGTCACGCCGCCCCGTCGCGCGTAGCCGTTCACCGTCACCTGGCGGCCGTCGACCACCTCCTCGGCGAGCATGCTGAAGGGCTCCACCGTGAAGTCCGGGCGCGAGCGCATCGCGTCCCCGAAGGGCTTCACCAGCCGTTCGATGATCGCCTGCTCGAACCAGGAAAAGCGCGCATGGCGCTCGAGGTCCGCGTAGGAATCGACGCGCCGGGCCAGCACCGAGAAGGCCGCCTTCACCGGCTTCACGTAGAACGGGAAGGCGAGCGGCATCTCGTCCAGGCGGCGGAAGTCGCGGGGAATCAGCCCGAAGCGCGGGTTGCACTCTGGCAGCGCGCGCTCGAAGGCGCAGCGGGCGTAGTACTTGTGCTGGGCGGTGAGCACCGCATCGAGGGGGGTATGCGGCAGGCCGAGGCGCTCGCCCAGGAGCGAGGCGACGACGGGGCCGAACTGCTCGTCGGAGGTGAGTATGCCGGCCAGTCCCGTGCCGGCCAGCTGGCGCGCGAGGCGATCGACGAATCGCCGCACGTCGAACGTGAAGAGGCGGGCATTGTCCGGGAAGCGGAAGAGGTCGAATCCTTCGAGGATGAACTCGTGCCCGGCGCCGCGGCGCGCCAGCATGGCGCGGTCCCACTCGTCGGGAAAGAGGACCAGGATGCGCTTGCGTGTCATCGTGAGCTGGTGCGGTTGCCGGGGCAGGCAGCTCCCCGGGTAGGCGGTGCTTTCGTGGAATTCGCGTGTTCGGGCGGCAGTTTACGCGTTCAACAGGCCGCAAGGTGCCTGTATTCCGCGAACGCGTCCATTGCTAGAATTTTACTTTGCCATCGAGTCCATGCCATGACCTCAATCCGCGTTGCCTGCACGCGCGCCCTCGCGGCCGTGCTCGTCCTCGCCGCCGGCGTGGCCGCCGCCGCCGATCTCGAGCGGGCGCGCCAGATCGTCTCCGGGCGCTGCTTCCTTTGCCACGGCATGAACGGCGAGAGCTCGAGCGAGATGTTCCCGCGGCTCGCCACCCAGAACGCCACCTATGTCGCCAAGCAGTTGCGCGACTTCCAGACCGGGCGGCGCAAGGGCACGACGATGAACGACATGGTGGCCGGCATCACGGAGGCGGAGATGGCTGCCCTCGGGGCCTTCTTCGCCACCCAGAGGGCGGAGCCGCACGCGCCCACAGATCCCGATCTTGCCGCGGTCGGGCGCTTTCTGTACCTGAAGGGCAATCCCTACTCCGGCGTCGCCTCGTGCGCGGGCTGCCACGGCGCAACGGCGCACGGCAGCGAATCGCTGCCGCGGCTCGCGGGACAGCAGTCGCCCTATCTCGAGGGGCAGCTGAAGCAGTTCAACAAGCGCGAGCGCACCAACGACAACGCCGTCATGCACTCGATCGCGATGAAGCTCACGGAACTGGAGATCAAGGCGCTCGCCGAGTACCTCGCCTCGGTCCCGTGACCGCACGGAGCCGGAAATGAAGACGGGCCGCCCGCGGGCGGCCCGTTGCGCTTTCCCGAGGCGATCTCAGGTCAGCGTGTCGGCCCAGATGTTGCGGGCCCAGTTCATCGCATAGCCGGCTTCGAGCTCGTTCCTCGCGGCGGACACGCCGCCGGAACCCGGCACGGCCTTGAACGTCTTCGCCGGCGCGTCGTACTTGTGCACCGAGGCCACGTGCACGACCTCCTTGTCGGAAACGAAGCTGTAGCAGGTGTTGGTCAGCGTCGGCGAAGGGTTCGGCGCCTGGCCGTTAAGGAGCGCCACCACGGCTGCCGCGCAGGCCTTGCCGTGCCCGTTGGCCATGTGCCCCGATTTCGGCATGACCGGGGCGCTGAGCGTCGAATCGCCCAGGATGTGGACCCCCTTGGCCGCCTTCGACTCGAAGGTAAGCCAGTCGACCTCGCACCAGCGCTTGTTGGCGGTGATGAAGGGGTCGGCGATCCTGCCCGCCTTCATGGGGGGGACCACGTTCAGCACATTGCCCTTCACATCGTCGAGCTCCAGCTTGACCGTTCCCGATCGCAGGTCAATATCGACCGCCTTGCTGTTGCCCCGGAACTCGACGATGCCCTTGTAGAGGTCGGCCCACGCCTTCTTGAAGAGCGGCCCCTTCGAGGTCACATCCGCATTCGCGTCGAGCACGAGGACCTTCGACCGCGGCTTTCTCGCCTTGAAATACGCCGCGACCTGGCAGGCGCGCTCGTATGGGCCCGGGGGACAGCGATAAGGCGCGAGGGGAACCGAGAGCACGTAGACGCCACCGTCCGGCATGTCCTCGAGTTGCCGGCGCAGCGCAATGGTCTGCGGCCCGGCCTTCCATGCGTGCAGCACGCGCGCCTGGGCATAGGCGTGGTCGAGCGCCGGGATGCTCCCGGCAATGAAATCGATGCCGGGAGACACGATCACACGGTCATAGGAGAGCGCTTCTCCCTTGGCCAGGCGCACCTGCTTCCTGTCCGCGTCGATGGCGGTGGCCATGTCGCGCACGATCGTCACCCCGTGGTTGCGCACGAGGCCGGTGTAGGGCGTGGTGATGTCGCCCATGGTCTTGAAGCCGCCCAGGACGAGGTTCGAGATCGGGCAGGAAATGAAAGACTCATTCGGCTCGACCAGCACCACCTCGATGGAAGGATCGAGAAGGCGTATGTATTTGGCGGCCGTCGCGCCGCCGTAGCCGCCGCCGACCACGACCACCCGCGCCTTGGAGCCGCCCGGCATCCCGGCACATCCGGCCAGACCGGCCACGGCCGCAGCCGCGGCACCCGCCTTGAGGAAATCCCTGCGTTGCATGCTCATCATGTCCTCCTGTGGCCTAGCGGGGCTGTTTCGAGAAGTAATCGGCGAGGGCCGTGAGCTCCTCGGGGGAATAGCCCTTGGAGAGCTGGTGCATCACCGTCGCCGGCTTCTTGCCCTCCCTGAACTGGGTCATCGCCGTCAGGAGTTCGCCGCTCGGCTTGCCCGCAAGCCCGGGCAGGGTCGAGTTCGGCGCGGGCCGGCCGTTGGTGCCGTGGCAGGCCGCGCAGTTGGCGGCCAGCGATCGCACGCCTGCCGGCGTCAGGTTGGATGGGGCAAAGCTGGGCGGTGCGGGCTGCTGCGCCAGGGCCAGGCCGGCCGTGAGCGCGCCCGTCGCGGCCACGAGGGTCCGCGCGATTCCGATCATGGGTCTTCTCCTCCAAATGGGTTTTGTCGGCGCACCCCGAGCGTAGTCGGGGGAGCCAACAATGTAAACCCTGCTGCCAGGGGGAGTATTGCCCTCAGCCGGCGGCCGGCACGGGCTCCCCCGACGGCGCAGCCGTCGGAATGTCCAGCTTCACCTTGCCGTCGGCATCGACGTCGATCGTGACGCGCCCCCCGCCCGCCAGGCGGCCGAAGAGCAGCTCGTCGGCCAGCGCGCGGCGGATCGTGTCCTGGATGAGGCGGGACATCGGCCGTGCCCCCATGAGCGGATCGAAGCCGTTCTTGGCGAGGAACTTCTTCAGCCCCTCGGTGAACTGCGCCTCGACCTTCTTCTCGGCGAGCTGTGCCTCGAGCTGCATGAGGAACTTGTCCACCACGCGCAGGATCACGTGTTCGTCCAGGGCGGCGAAGGAAATGACGGCGTCGAGGCGGTTGCGGAACTCGGGCGTGAAGAGGCGCTTGATCTCGGCCATCTCGTCGCCGGCCTTGCGATCGGTCGCGAAGCCGATGGCGTTCTTCGACAGGCCTTCGGCGCCGGCGTTGGTCGTCATCACGATCACGACATTGCGGAAGTCCGCCTTGCGGCCGTTGTTGTCGGTGAGCGTGCCGTGATCCATCACCTGCAGCAGGATGTTGAAGATGTCCGGGTGCGCCTTCTCGATCTCGTCGAGCAGGAGCACCGAATACGGATGCTTGGTGATCGCCTCGGTGAGGAGCCCGCCCTGGTCGAAGCCGACGTAACCCGGGGGCGCCCCGATCAGGCGCGAGACCGCGTGGCGCTCCATGTACTCGGACATGTCGAAGCGCACCAGTTCCACGCCCATGATGAAGGCGAGCTGCCGCGCGACCTCGGTCTTGCCCACGCCGGTCGGGCCGGAAAAGAGGAACGAGCCGATCGGCTTCTGCGGGTTGCCCAGGCCGGAGCGCGCCATCTTGATGGCCGCGGAGAGCGCCTCGATGGCCGCGTCCTGTCCGAACACGGTGGCGCGCAGGTCGCGGTCGAGGTTCTTCAGCTGCGTGCGGTCGTCCGACGAGACGCTGCGCGTGGGGATCCGCGCGATCTTGGCGATGATCTCCTCGATCTCGGGCTTGCCGATGACCTTCTTCTGCTTCGACTTCGGGAGGATGCGCTGCAGCGCCCCGGCCTCGTCGATCACGTCGATCGCCTTGTCGGGCAGGTGGCGGTCGTTGATGTAGCGCGCGGAGAGCTCCGCCGCGGTGGTGAGCGCGTTGGCGGTGTACTTCACGCCGTGGTGCGACTCGAAGCGCGACTTGAGGCCGCGCAGGATCTCGACCGTCTCCTGGATGGAGGGCTCGTTCACGTCGATCTTCTGGAAGCGGCGCGAGAGCGCGTGGTCCTTCTCGAAGATGCCGCGGAACTCGTTGTAGGTGGTCGCGCCGATGCACTTGAGCGCGCCGGACGAGAGCGCCGGCTTGAGGAGATTGGATGCGTCAAGCGTCCCGCCGGAGGCGCTGCCCGCCCCGATCAGGGTGTGGATCTCGTCGATGAAGAGGATCGCGTTCGGGTTCTCGACGAGCTGCTTGAGAACCGCCTTCAGGCGCTGCTCGAAGTCGCCGCGGTACTTGGTGCCGGCGAGGAGCGCGCCCATGTCGAGGGCGTAGACCTGCGCCTTGGCGAGGACCTCGGGCACCTGGGCGTCGATCACGCGCTTGGCGAGCCCTTCGGCGATGGCGGTCTTGCCCACGCCGGCCTCGCCCACGAGCAGCGGATTGTTCTTGCGGCGCCGGCAGAGGATCTGGATGACGCGCTCGAGCTCGCCTTCGCGGCCGATCAGCGGGTCGATCTTGCCGTCGATCGCGAGCTGGTTCAGGTTCTGGGTGAAGCTCTCCAGCGCGCCGCCGGCGCCCGGGGCTTCCTGGCCCTCCTCCGAGCTCTCGCTCTCCTCCTTGCCGCCGGACTGCGGGTTCTTGGTGATGCCGTGCGAGATGAAATTCACCACGTCGAGGCGCGAGACTCCCTGCTGGTGCAGGAAGTAGACGGCATGCGAGTCCTTCTCCCCGTAGATGGCGACGAGGACGTTGGCGCCGGTGACTTCCTTCTTGCCCGAGGACTGCACGTGCAGGATGGCGCGCTGGATCACGCGCTGGAAGCCGAGCGTGGGCTGGGTGTCGACCTCGCCCGTGCCGGCGACGGTGGGCGTGTGCTGCATCACGAAGTCGGCAAGCGCCTTCTTCAGCTCGTCGATCTTGGCCGCGCAGGCCTTCAGGACTTCCGAGGCGGACGGGTTGTCGCACAGGGCAAGAAGGAGATGCTCCACGGTGATGAACTCGTGGCGCTTCTGGCGGGCCTCGACGAAGGCCATGTGCAGGCTGACTTCCAACTCCTGGGCAATCATGTTTCCTCCATCTCGCACTGCAGGGGATGCTGGTGCTCGCGCGCATATTGAACCACTTGTTCCACTTTCGTGGAGGCCACGTCCTTCGGATAGACGCCGCAGATGCCACGCCCTTCCGTATGCACTTTGAGCATCACCTGCGTGGCGCGTTCCCGGGTGAGCGAAAAGAATGTCTGCAGCACCTCCACCACGAACTCCATCGGGGTGAAGTCATCGTTATACATGACGACCTGAAACATCGGCGGCGGCTTGACCTTGGCCGCGCTCGGCTTGAGGGAGGTGGAGCCGCTGGACTTGCTGGGCATTGCAGGGGGCGCGAGGGAGGCGGCGCTTGAGCGTTGGTCGATTCCGACTTCCGGAATATGGGCAAAGGGCGGCGCTTTTTCAAGACCCCGCCCACTCTATTGACTTGCCCAGTCAACGGGGGTAAAAGGCGCGTTGGAGTTTGGCTTCAAGGTTGTCGCATCGCTGCTGCCGCAATGCGTGCCTCGATCCGAACGACGTGCGGGCTTCCACCCGTTTTTCCGAGAGGCATGCAAGCGAATGGCAACCGGTACCGTCAAGTGGTTCAACGATGCGAAGGGCTACGGGTTCATCACGCCGGATGACGGCAGCGAGGATCTCTTTGCCCACTTCTCCGCCATCCAGATGCAGGGTTTCAAGACCCTCAAGGAAGGCCAGAAGGTCTCCTTCGACGTGACGCAAGGCCCCAAGGGCAAGCAGGCGTCGAATATCCAGGCCGCCTAAGAGCCGAACCAGCAAGATTGGAAAGCCCCCGGTGCTCGCGCGCCGGGGGCTTTTTTCTTGCACAGGCCCCTGCCGTGTCGAAACTGATCCTCCTCAACAAGCCGTTCGGCGTGGTGTGCCAGTTCAGTCCGAGCGGTGCGCGCCCGACTCTCGCCGATTTCATCCGCGTGCCGCACGTCTATCCGGCCGGCCGCCTCGATACCGACAGCGAGGGACTCCTGGTGCTCACCGACGACGGCGCCCTGCAGGCGCGCATCGCCGACCCGCGCCACAAGCTCGCCAAGGCCTATTGGGTCCAGGTCGAGGGGACCCCGACATCGGCGCAACTGCGGGAGCTCGCCGCCGGAGTCGACCTGGGAGACTTCGTGACCCGGCCGGCCGAGGTGGCCGCCATCGCCGAGCCCTCCGGCCTGTGGGCCCGGGATCCTCCCATTCGGGTACGGCTCGCCATCCCCACCGCATGGCTGGAAGTGCGCATCCGGGAGGGACGCAATCGCCAGGTGCGGCGCATGACGGCAAAGGTGGGCCTGCCCACCCTGCGGCTCATCCGCCACGCGATCGGTCCGTGGACCCTTGCCGGCCTCCTCCCGGGGCAGTCGCGGGAGGAACCGGCCGGTCTCGGGGACCCCGGCGAGGGCAGCGGGAGTCAACCGGTGCGGCAGCCAGCGCGTTATTCGCCTGACGAGGCTGGCATCCAGCGCAGTCGCAAGTCCATTTTCCCTCCACGCAAAAGGAATCGACCATGAAGAAGCTCTCCGCCCTGATCGCCGCCGTGTTCGCGACCGCTTCCCTCGGCGCGTTCGCGCAGGCACCCGCCAAACCCGCCGAGCCCGCCAAGCCGGCGGCGGCCGCCCCGTCCGCCAAGGCCGAAGCGCCGGCCAAGGCGGAAGTGAAGAAGGCCGAGGCGCCCAAGGCCGCCGACAAGCCGGCCAAGAAGAAGACCACCACCACGAAGAAGAAGGCCCCCAAGAAGGAAGGCGCCCCCACGGACGCCCCGAAGGATGCGCCCAAGGCCGCCACGAAGGAGGCCCCGAAGGCCCCCGCGAAGGAAGCCCCGAAGGACGCGCCGAAGAAATAATCGCCGCACTTCCCGTATCCGGAGAAAGGCAGGGCGCCAGCCCTGCCTTTTTTCGTTTCGTCTCCGTACTCCCGTTTTGCCGCAGAATGCCCTCCCATGAAGATCGTCGTCGGGCTTTCCGGAGGGGTCGATTCGGCCGTCGCCGCGTTGTTGCTGAAGCGACAGGGCCACGAGGTCGTGGGCCTGTTCATGAAGAACTGGGAAGACGATGACGACGACGAACACTGCTCGACGCGCGTGGACCTGGTCGATGCGGTGTCGGTCGCGGAGACGATCGGCATCGAGATCGAGGCCGTCAATTTCGCCGCCGAGTACCGCGAGCGCGTCTTCGCGAGCTTCCTGGCCGAGTACCGCGCGGGCCGCACGCCCAACCCGGACGTGCTGTGCAACGCCGAGATCAAGTTCCGCGCCTTCCTCGATCACGCGCTGGCGATGGGCGCGCAGTGCATCGCCACGGGGCACTACGCTCGCGTCGAGGCGCACCAGGACCGCTTCCGGCTCCTGAAGGGAGCCGACCCCACCAAGGACCAGTCCTACTTCCTGCATCGCCTCACCCAGGAGCAGCTCGGCAGGGCGCTGTTCCCCGTGGGGCACCTGCGCAAGACCGAGGTCCGGGCGATCGCGCGCGAGAGCGGGCTGCCCAACCACGCCAAGCGCGACTCCACGGGTATCTGCTTCATCGGCGAGCGGCCGTTCCGCGAATTCCTCTCGCGTTACCTGCCGCGCGAGCCCGGTCCCATCGTGACTCCGGCGGGCGAATCGCTCGGCGAGCACCACGGGCTGATGTACTACACGCTGGGGCAACGCCAGGGGCTGGGCATCGGTGGCCGGCGCGGAGGGGATGGGGCGCCGTGGTACGTCGCGGCGAAACAACTCGCCACGAACACCCTCGTCGTCGTCCAGGGACACGACGATCCGCTCCTCTTCTCCGCGCAGCTGCATGCCCAGGACGCAAGCTGGGTCGCGGGCACCGCGCCGCAGCAGGATGGCGGTGCCTTCGCGGCCAAGACGCGCTACCGCCAGGCGGATGCGCCCTGCACCCTCGGACTGCTGGGCGAGCGCGAGTTCACCCTGCGCTTCGAGGAACCGCAATGGGCGGTGACGCCCGGGCAGTCGGCGGTGGTCTATCGCGGCGAGGAGTGCCTGGGCGGCGGCGTGATCGCCTGAGCCGGAACCTTCAGGCCTGCGGGCGGGTGTTCGCGAAGGACGAGCGCGACTCCAGCCTCTCGATCCAGCGCCCGAGCGCAGCGTAGTCGCCGCGCCACGTGATCTCGGGCAACCGGAACTCCAGCCAGAGCAGCGCGCAGGCGCAGGCCACGTCGCCCAGGGAAAGCGAGTCGCCGCGCAGGTAGGCCTTGCCGCCGAGCTCCTGTGCAAGGGAGGCGATGCCGGCATCCACCTTGCCGCGCTGGCGCGCGATCCACGCGGGATCCTGGCGGGCCGCCTCGCGCTTGCGCTCGAGGAATATCGCGATGCCCGCGTCGGTGATGCCGTTGCCGAGCGCCTCGTCGCGGCGCACGCGCGCCCGCTCGATGCCCGCAGGCGGTATGAAGGACGGCGCTCCGAGCGGATCGAGGTACTCGGCGATCACGCTGGAATCGTAGAGATTGGTGCCGTCGTCGGTCACCAGCACCGGAATCTTGTTGAGCGGGTTGTAGCGCGGCACGGTCGTGTCGGCGTTCCACGCGCTTTCCTCGATGAACTCGAAGGCAAGCTGCTTCTCGGCGAGGAGAACGCGGATCTTGCGGGCGTAGGGACTGGTCTTCGACGCGAGAAGCTTCACGGCTGACCCTCTTATGCGGGGCGACGGGCCGACGAGTATAGCACCGGGGTCCGCGCGCTCCGGAGGCGGACGGCGCCGTGATAAAATCCGCGCTCCGGCCCCCCCATGTCCAACGCCCTCACCGCCCTTTCGCCGCTAGACGGGCGCTACGCCTCGAAGACCCGCGCATTGCAGGAGCACTTCAGCGAGTTCGCGCTGATCCGCCTGCGCGTGCGCGTGGAGATCGCCTGGCTCAAGGCGCTCGCCGCGGAACCGGCGTTCACTTTCCTGCCCGCATTCTCGCCAGCGACCGTGGCGGCCCTGGACCGCGTGGCGGCCGGGTTCGCGCTCTCCGATGCCGAGCGCGTCAAGGCGATCGAGGCGACCACCAATCACGACGTGAAAGCCGTGGAGTACTGGCTGCGCGAGACGTTCCGCGACAATGCGGAGATCGCGGCGGCCGCCGAATTCATCCACTTCGCCTGCACCTCCGAGGACATCAACAACCTCGCCCATGCGCTGATGGTGCGCAGCGGCCTGGAGGGGGTGCTCCTTCCCGCCATCGACGCGATCGCGGCCCGGCTCGACGAACTCGCGCGCCAGCACGCCGGGCTCGCCATGCTCTCGCGCACGCACGGGCAGCCGGCCACGCCGACCACACTCGGCAAGGAGATGGCCAACGTGGCCTGGCGCCTGAAGCGCGCGCGCCTCGCCACCGCGGCCATCGAGATGCTGGGCAAGGTCAACGGCGCCACCGGCAACTTCAATGCGCACGTGGTCGCCGCGCCCGCCATGGACTGGCCCGCCTTCGCGCGCGCCTTCGTGACCTCGCTCGGGATCGCCTACAACCCGCTCACGATCCAGATCGAGCCCCACGACGCGCTGGCCGAGGCGTTCGATGCGCTCGCCCGCCTCAATACGATCCTGATCGACCTCGACCGCGACGTCTGGGGCTACATCTCGCTCGGCTACTTCCGCCAGAAGGTGAAGGCCGGCGAGGTCGGCTCTTCGACGATGCCGCACAAGGTGAACCCCATCGACTTCGAGAACTCCGAGGGCAACCTCGGAATGGCCAACGCCGTGCTGCGCCACCTCGCCGAGAAGCTGCCCATCTCGCGCTGGCAGCGCGATCTCACCGACTCGACGGTGCTGCGCAACATGGGAGTGGCGTTCGGCTATTGCCTGCTGGCGTACGAGTCCTGCCTGCGTGGCCTGGGCAAGCTCGAGACGGATCCGGTGCGCATCGGCGCCGATCTCGATGCCTGCTGGGATGTGCTCGCCGAACCGGTGCAGACGGTGATGCGCGCCCATCGCATCGCCGGCTCCTACGAAAAGCTCAAGGAACTCACGCGCGGCAAGGGCGGCATCACGAAGGACGAGCTGCACAACTTCGTCCGCGCCCTGCCCCTGCCCGAGGACGCCAGGTCGCGCCTGCTGGCGCTCACGCCTGCGACCTATATCGGCCTGGCAGCCACCCTCGCCCGCGAAAGCTAGGACGGGCGCGAAAGCGCTACAATCGGCATCGCTTTCCGCCTCCCCGCACTCCCCCACGCCCAACCCGACACCAGGAGAACCCATGAAGCGACTCATCGCCGCCGCCGCCATCGCCCTGCTCGCCGCGACCGGATCGGCCTACGCCAAGGACGAGCCCAAGAAGCCCGCCGCCGCGACTGCGGCCAAGCCGGCCGAGGCTCTCCTCGACATCAACACCGCCTCCCGCGACGAGCTGATGAAGCTGAAGGGAGTGGGTGACGCGCGCGCCGACGCGATCATCAAGGGCCGTCCCTACAAGGGCAAGAACGAGCTCCTCGACAGGAAGATCGTCCCAGAGAACGTCTACAGCGACATCAAGGACAAGATCATCGCCAAGCAGGCCGAGGCCAAGCCTGCCCCGAAACCCGCCGCCGAGCCCAAGAAGAAGTAGGGAGGGCGGCTGACGCCGCCCCTCAGGGAGTGACCGACTCCTCCCCGTACTGCGGGTTCATGCGCTCGGAACTGATCCCCATCTTGTTCAGCGCGCTCAGGTAGGCCTTGGCCGAGGCGACGACGATGTCGGTGTCGGCGCCCATGCCGTTGACCACCCGGCCGTCCTTGGCCAGGCGAACGGTGACCTCGCCCTGCGAGTCGGTGCCGGTGGTGATGTTGTTCACCGAGAACAGCAGCAGCTCGGCGCCGCTCGCCACCATCGACTCGATCGCCTGGAATGAAGCGTCCACGGGACCGGCGCCCCGCGCTTCCGCGCGCAGCTCGTGCCCGCCGTCGGCGATCACCAGCCGGGCGAAGGGCTGCTCGCCCGTCTCCGAGTGGGCTACCAGCGACACGAGCTTGAAGCGCTCGTGCTCCGGCGTGACGCTTTCGTCGGAGACCAGCGCCTGGATATCCTCGTCGAAGATCTCCCGCTTCTTGTCGGCCAGCTCCTTGAAGCGGGTGAAGGCGGCATTGAGCGCCTCCTCGGAGGCGAGCGTGATCCCCAGCTCCGTGAGCCGGGAACGGAAGGCATTGCGCCCGGAGAGCTTGCCCAGGGTGAGGCGGTTGGCACCCCAGCCCACGTCCTCGGCGCGCATGATCTCGTAGGTCTCGCGGTGCTTCAGCACCCCGTCCTGGTGGATGCCGGACTCGTGCGCGAAGGCGTTCGCCCCGACCACCGCCTTGTTCGGCTGCACCGGGTAGCCGGTGATGGTCGAGACCAGCTTGCTGGCGGGAACGATCTGCGTGGCGTCGATCCCGGTCCGGCACGGAAAGACATCGGAGCGCGTGCGCACCGCCATGACGATCTCCTCCAGCGAGGCGTTGCCGGCGCGCTCCCCCAGCCCGTTCACCGTGCACTCCACCTGGCGCGCCCCGTTCAGCACCGCCGCGAGCGAATTCGCGACCGCCATTCCGAGGTCGTTGTGGCAGTGCGTCGACCAGACCGCCTGGTCCGCGTTCGGGATGCGCCCGAGCAGCTCCTTGAAGAGCGCGCCCCAGCGTTCGGGAACGCTGTAGCCCACGGTGTCCGGCACGTTGATGGTGCGCGCGCCGGCGGCGATCGTCGCCTCGAACACGCGGCAGAGAAAATCCGTCTCCGAGCGCACGGCGTCCTCCGCGGAGAACTCGACGTCGTCGGTGTACTCGCGGGCGAGCTTCACCGCGCGCACCGCGGCATCCAGCACCTGCTCCTCGCTCATGCGCAGCTTCAGCTTCATGTGGATCGGGCTGGTGGCGATGAAGGTGTGGATGCGCTTGCGGGCGGCCGGGGCCACGGCCTCTCCGGCGCGGCGGATGTCGTTGTCGTTGGCGCGCGCGAGCGAGCAGATGGTCGACTCCCGCACCGCTTCCGCGACGGCGCGGATGGCCTCGAAATCGCCCGCGCTCGCGGCCGCGAAGCCGGCCTCGATCACGTCCACGCGCAGGCGCTCCAGCTGCTTGCCGATGCGGACCTTGTCGTCGCGCGTCATCGAGGCGCCCGGGCTCTGTTCGCCGTCGCGCATGGTGGTGTCGAAGATGATCAAGTGGTCCTGCATGTGGGCTTCTCCGGGAAAATGGGGTGAGACTCTGCCGGCCCGTTTGCCGGGCGGCACCGCAACTGCCGAACTGGGGGGGGTGGGGTTTTTAGCGCGCGAGGCGCAGCAGCAGGCCGCGAAGGCCCGACAGCGGGAGGCAAGGCAGGAAACCGGCGTTGGAGGCGACGCGATTCATGGCCCGACTATAGCAACGACCGCCAGGAGTGGCAACTAGGCCGCGGCGGGAGGCAGGTCGCGGCCCGACTGCGCGCCATGACGCAGGAGCAGCGCGGAAATCTCGAGCGAGCCGTGCTCCTCGGCGATGTCCAGTGCGGTCATGCCGGCCGAGTCGCGCAGGTTGGGGCTCGCGCCGGCAGCCAGCAGCAGCTCCGCCGCTTCCTGGAAGCCGATCTCGGCCGCGAGCGAAAGGGCGGTCGTCCCGCGCTCGTCGCGATGATCGGGGTTGGCGCCGCGGTTGAGCAGCAGTTCGACGGCGGGGAAATTGGTCTCCTCGACCGCCACCAGGAGCAACGAGCGTCCGCCGCTCGCCACCACCGTGTCCGGGGGGGTCGCATGCAGCATGCGGGCGAGCGCGGTGAGGTTGCCCTCGTCGATCGCCTCGCGGATGTCCTGGTACTGCTTTTCCCGCGCCTCGGCCCGCCAGCGCTGCACGAACCAGCCCACGTAGCCGGATACCCCGTACGCCACCATGATGCCCCAGAGGACGTGCGACGGCTCGATGGAAATGAGGAGCAACGCCACGACGATCACCAGCGTCATCCAGAACGGCACGGCACGGCGCAGGTTCAGGTCCTTGCCGCTGTAGAACTTCACGTTCGACACCATCGTGATGCCGGCGTAGAGGGTGAGCGCCGCGGCGTACCACTTCACCTGCCCGCCCTTCACCTGGTAGTCGTTCAGCACCCAGATCATCCCGGCGACCAGCGCCGCGGCCGCGGGGCTGGGGAGTCCCGTGAAGAAACGCTTGTCGGCGACCGAGAGCTGGGTGTTGAAACGCGCCAGGCGCAGCGCGGCGCCGACGCAATAGACGAACGCCGCGATCCAGCCGATGCGGCCCATGTCCCGCAGGGCCCACTCGTACATCACCAGGGCCGGGGCCGCCCCGAAAGACACCATGTCGGCGAGGCTGTCGTATTCCGCCCCGAACGCCGACTGCGTGCGCGTGAGCCGCGCCACGCGCCCGTCCAGTCCGTCCAGGACCATCGCCACGAAGATCGCGATGGCGGCACGCTCGAAGTCGTGGTTCATCCCCTGCACGATGGCGTAGAAGCCCGCGAAGAGGCCCAGCGTCGTGAAGAGGTTGGGCAGCAGGTAGATGCCGCGGCGGCGGATCGGC
>CAZOIB010000211.1:0-7726 GCA_964579785.1 uncultured Lysobacter sp.
GCTGCCCGGCCTGCTGCTCGCCGGCCTCTTCATGGGCTACACCATTATCTGGTCGCTCATCCACAGCGACCGCATTCCCCCGCCCGACCGGCCGATGTCCTTCGCGCAGAAGCTGGCCTCCTCGCGCCACCTCATTCCGGCGGTGTCACTCATCGCGCTGGTGCTGGGGTCGATCTACGTGGGCATCGCCACGGCCACCGAAGCGGCCGCGCTGGGCGTGGTGGGCGCGCTCGCGGTCTCCTGGATCCAGGGGTCCATGAACCTCAGGGTGTTCGGCGAGAGCCTCATGGGGGCCACGCGCCTGTACTGCATGATCGCGCTCATCCTCGCGGGGGCCGCCTTCCTGACACTTGCGATGGGGTACATCGGCCTGCCGCGCCACCTCGCGGAGTTCATCGCCGGCCTGGGTCTCACGCCGTTCTGGCTCCTCTTCGCCCTGATGGTGTTTTTCATCGTCCTCGGCTGCTTCCTCGACGGCATCTCGATGGTGGTGCTGACGATGGGCGTCATCCTGCCGACGACCCAGAAAGCCGGCATCGACCTCCTCTGGTTCGGCATCTTCATCGTGGTCGTGGTCGAGATGGCGCAGATCACGCCGCCCGTGGGGTTCAATCTCTTCGTGCTGCAGGGAATGACGAAGAAGCAGATCCCCTGGATCGCGCGCGTGACCCTGCCGCTGTTCATGCTCATGGTCGTTGCGATCGCGATGCTCTACTTCTTCCCCGGCATAGTCACCTGGCTGCCCGGGCACATGTAGCCCCCTCCCGGTACCAGGTACATGTACCTGGTACGTTTCGGTTCAGGGATCTTCGCGCTCGCCGAACAGCCGGGCGAGTTCCACCGCGCTCCTGACGCCCATCTTGTCGAAGATGCGCGCCCGGTAGACCTCGACGGTGCGCATGGCGATGCCCAGGCGGTCGGCGATCACCTTGTTGTAGTGGCCCGCGACAATGAGGTCGAGCACCTCGCGCTCGCGCGCGGTCAGGGAGGCGAGGCGCTCCTCGCGCCGCGCCGCCTCGCGCGCCTCGTCGAGGCGACGGCGCGATTCGTCCAGCGCGGCGAGCAGCCGGTCGACGAGGGAGTTGTCGTTGAACGGCTTCTCGACGAAGTCGAAGGCGCCCTGCTTCAACATCTCGACGGCCATCGGCACGTCGCCGTGCCCGGTGAGGAACACGACCGGCCAGGCCGGGCATATGTCCTCGGCACGCAGGCGCTCGAAGAGTTCCGTGCCGCTCAGGCCGCCCATGCGCACGTCCAGCAGGATCGCGGCGGGCATGCCGGGGTCGGTATCCGCGGCCTGCAGATAGGCGAGATAGTCCTCGGCGGAGGCGAACGCGCGGCACGGCAGGTCGCGGGAACGCAGCAGCCACGCGAGCGAATCGCGCAGCGGTTCCTCGTCGTCGACGATGTGGATCATGGCGGCGGGAACTGCATGCGGAATTCCGTCCCGAAGTCGCGGCGCTCGAAGGTGAGCTTGCCGCCGTGGGCTTCCACGATCGAGCGGCAGATCGACAGGCCCATGCCCATCCCCTCGGCCTTGGTGGTGAAGAAGGGCGAGAAGAGCTGGTCCGCGACCGCCTCCGGAATCCCGGCGCCATGGTCGCGGACCGAAATGCGCGCGCCCCCGCCGTCGTCGCGCCGGGCGGCGATCACGAGGACCCGCCGGCCGGGCTCGACGTCGGCCATCGCCTCGATCGCGTTGCGCGTGAGGTTGAGGATCACCTGCTCCAGCATCACGGCATCACCGACGATCGCCGGGACCGATGCGTCCACCTCCACGCTGATGCGCACGGCCGAGCGCCGCGCCTGCAACTCGACGAGCGCGCGGCAGCTCTCGATCAGCTGGCTCGCATCGAGTGACACGCGCTGCGGTTCGCGCTTGCGCACGAATTCGTGGACGCGCCGGATCACCTGCCCGGCACGCTGCGCCTGCTGGCTCGCCTTGGCGAGGGCCGGCGCGAGTTCGTCTGCGCTCACGCCGCCACGTTCGATGAGGTTGAGCGATCCCGCCAGGTAGCTGGTGATGGCGCCCAGCGGCTGGTTGAGCTCGTGGGCGAGGGACGAGGCCATCTCGCCCATCGTCGTCAGTCGCGCGGCGGACTGCAGCCGCTCGAGCTGCTGGCGCTCGCGCTCCTCGGCGTGCTTCTGCTCCGTCACGTCGATGATCGAGCTCATCCAGCCGGTCTGCCGGCCGTCCGCGTTGCGCAACGGCGCGTCGTAGATCACCACCGGGAAGCGCCGCCCGTCGGCGTGGCGAAACGTGGTTGCGAACGGCGCGACGGTGGCCTGGCCGGAGAGCACCTGCTCGACGCGCTGCTCGTATTCGTCCATGCGCTCCGGCGACCAGTAGGGCATGGGCGGCACGCAGCCCACCAGCGCCTCCTCGGGCAGGCCGACCATGCGGCAGAAGGCCGGGTTCACGAACGTGACGCGCCCTTCGAGGTCGCGCGCCCTGAGCCCGATCACGGCCGAGTCGCCCATCGCGCGCCGGAATGCCACCTCGTCGCGCAGGCGATGTTCGGCGGCCACGCGGCGCTGCACGTCGCGCCAGAGCGCCCACAGGCTCCAGAAGAGCAGCACCGCCAGCGCGACCGTCCCGCCCCGGATCACGTTCGTGATCCAGTCCGGCGGTCCCTTCAGGCTGTTGGTTCCCAGGAGCAGCGTGGTGCCGGGAATCTCCAGCGACGCCTGGTGCGTGTAGACGCCGCGGCCGCGACCCGCGGCCGCCCGTCGCGCGCGTACCGTCCCGGTTACGTCCCCGATCACCACCTCGTGGGACTGCGCGAACGTCCAGGGCACCATTTCCTCCAGCACGCGTTCGAGCCAGTACACGGCCACGAGAAAGCGCGGCGCCTCGCCCCTGACCGGTACCACCAGCACGAGCCCCGCGCCCCACGTCACCGCGAAAGGCGGGCTGAAGAGCGCGTCACCCGAGCGCTGCGCCTTGGCCATCGCCGCCTCGATGACGGCGGGAGGAACGGCGCCCAGCACTTCCCCGGCATTGATCGAGGCGTCGTGCGCGAGGCTCGTCGTCGCCGCGAGTCCCGGTCCCATGACCGCCACGACGAGCGTCTCCCGGCCGCGCCTGAGGTACACCTGGAGCCGCGCGTCGAGCGTGGCGCGGGACAGCGATCCCCCCGCGAGGTCCGCGGCGATGAAACTCAGGGCCTCCGCCTCGCGCTCGAACTGGAACTGCAGCGACTGCCGCACCCACAGCGAATCCGTGACGAGCTCGTCCTGGGTTTGCGCCCGCTCCTGGGAGTCCGACAGCGTCAGCAGGAACGACGTCGCGCCGAACAGCAGGACGGCGATGACGCCCGGCAGCCACCAGCGGATGCGCCGCCACAGGCGCGCGGCGGGAGTGGCCGGCAACGCCGCGGGGATCGGCGAGGCGGCCGGTGGAGGGTGGGTGGCGAGCGACACCCGGCTATCGTGGCGCCCCGCGCCCGCCCTGTAAACGGGCATGTGGAAATCCACAATGGCGAGCCGCGGCAGGCCGGACCACCATGCAACGGTCCCAAGGCCCGAACGGGCCCATCTCTCGACAGGAGGAGCAACCATGAAACGCAGGACCCTCATCGCCGCGGCCGTCTCGGCCGTCTTCCTGCTGGCCGGCGGCACCGCATTCGCCCAGCAGCCCATCGTCATCAAGTTCAGCCACGTCGTCGCCAACGACACGCCCAAGGGCAAGGGCGCCGATCACTTCAAGAAGCTCGCCGAGGAGCGCACCAAGGGCCGCGTGAAGGTCGAGGTGTATCCCAACAGCCAGCTCTACAAGGACAAGGAAGAGATGGAGGCCCTGAGCCTGGGCGCCGTGCAGATGCTCGCTCCCTCGCTCGCCAAGTTCGGCCCGCTGGGCGTGCCCGCCTTCGAGGTCTTCGACCTGCCCTTCATCTTCGACAGCTACGCCGAACTGCACAAGGTGACGCAGGGCCCGGTGGGTGCCGCCCTGCTGGCGCGCCTGGAGCCCAAGGGCATCAAGGGCCTCGCCTACTGGGACAACGGCTTCAAGGTGATGAGCGCCAACAAGGCGCTCAAGACCCCGGCCGACTTCAAGGGCCTGAAGCTGCGCATCCAGTCCTCCAAGGTCCTCGACGCCCAGATGCGCGCGCTCGGCGCCAACCCGCAGGTGATGGCCTTCTCCGAGGTCTACCAGGCGCTGCAGACCGGCGTCGTCGACGGCACCGAGAACCCGCCCTCCAACCTCTACACGCAGAAGATGCACGAGGTGCAGAAATTCGTGACGCTCTCGGACCACGGCTACCTGGGCTACGCGGTCATCGTGAACAAGAAGTTCTGGGATGGCCTGCCCGCCGACGTGCGCACCACGCTCGAGGGCGCGATGAAGGACGCGACCAAGTTCGCCAACGACATCGCCAAGGAGGAGAACGACAAGGCGCTCGCGGCGGTGAAGGCGAGCGGCAAGAGCCAGTTCATCACCCTTTCCGCGGACGAGAAGAAGGCCTGGAAGAAGGCGACGGTCAAGGTGCACCAGGACTCCGAGGGCCGCATCGGCAAGGACCTGATCCAGTCGATCTACAAGGAAACGGGCTTCGACCCGGCCAAGCTGTAGCGTGACGGGAGGGGCGGCGCAAGGCCGCCCCTTCTGCAAGGGGGAGGAGAACAAATGCTCAAGGTGCTCGACCACCTCGAGGAGTGGATCATCGCGCTCCTCATGGGCGGGGCCACGATCATCATCTTCGTGGCCGTCGTCCATCGCTACGCGACCGGCATCCCGATACCGGGGCTGCAGGACTGGCTCCTCAGCCTCAACCTGAGCTGGGCGCAGGAGCTGTGCATCTACATGTTCGTGTGGATGGCCAAGTTCGGGGCCGCCTACGGCGTGCGCACCGGCATCCACGTCGGCGTGGACGTCTTCATCAACATGCTGGGCGACCGCAAGCGTGCCTTCTTCGTGCTCTTCGGCCTGCTGGCCGGCGCCCTCTTCACGGGCATCGTCGCCTCGATGGGGGCCCATTTCGTCTGGGAGATCGCCCACACCAGCCAGACCTCGCCGGATCTCGAGGTCCCCGCGTGGATCCCGTACCTCGCGATTCCGCTGGGTTCATCCCTGATGTGCTTCCGCTTCCTGCAGGTGGCCTGGAGTTTCTTCCGCACCGGGGAACTGCCGCACCACGACCACGGCCACGTCGAGGGCGTCGAGGAAGTGACGATCGAGGACATCGTCCCGGTGATCATCACGCCCGACCTGCACCCGAAGGAATTGCACCCCAGCGCCGAGCCCGCGCCGAAACCGGACGGAGACAAGCCGTGAACGCCACCATCATCTTCGTGCTGCTCTTCGGCCTGAT
Organism: uncultured Lysobacter sp.; assembly: GCA_964579785.1. GTDB lineage: Bacteria > Pseudomonadota > Gammaproteobacteria > Burkholderiales > Usitatibacteraceae > FEB-7. The sequence goes on from CAZOIB010000211.1 coordinate 5,313, forward strand.
GCTCACGGGCATGCCCGTGTCGATCTCGCTGGGCCTCACCGTGCTCTCCTTCCTCTTCTTCATGACCGACGTGCCGATCGAAGCGGTGGCGCTGAAGCTCTTCACCGGCATCGAGAAGTTCGAGATCATGGCGATCCCGTTCTTCATCCTCGCCGGCAACATCCTCACGCACGGCGGCGTGGCGCGGCGGATGATCAACTTCGCCACGTCCATGGTCGGCCATTGGCGCGGCGGCCTGGGTCTCGGCGCCGTCGTCGCCTGCGCGCTCTTCGCCGCCATCTCCGGCTCGAGCCCGGCCACGGTGGTCGCGATCGGCTCGATCCTGCTGCCGGCGATGGTCAAGGCGGGCTACCCGAAGCGCTTCGGCGCGGGCGTGGTCGCCTCTGCCGGCGGCCTCGGGATTCTCATCCCGCCGTCGATCGTCATGGTGATGTACGCGGTGTCCACCAACAGCTCGATCGGGGCCCTCTTCATGGCGGGCGTGATCCCCGGCCTGGTGCTGGCGGCGATGCTGATGGGAACCACCTGGTACGAGGCGTGGAAGGGCAAGTATCCGCGCGAGCCCAAGCGCTCGTGGAAGGAACGCCTGCGCTACTTCCGCGAATCCGTCTGGGGCCTGCTCCTCATCGTCGTGGTCATGGGCGGCATCTATACCGGCGTCTTCACGCCGACCGAAGCGGCCGCCATGAGTGCGGTCTACGCCTTCTTCGTGGCCGTGTTCGTCTACAAGGACATGGGCCTGAAGAACGTGCGCAAGGTGCTCATCGACTCCGCCAACATGTCGGCGATGCTGCTCTACATCATCACCAACGCCGTGCTCTTTTCCTTCCTCCTCACCAACGAGAACATCCCGCAGGCGATCGCGGAATGGATGGTGACCCAAGGGCTGGGGATGATCGGGTTCCTCCTCTTCGTGAACATCCTGTTGCTGCTGATGGGCAACATCATGGAGCCCTCGTCGATCATCCTGATCACGGCGCCGATCCTCTTCCCGATCGCCATGAAGCTCGGCATCGACCCGGTGCACTTCGGCGTGATGATCACGGTGAACATGGAGATCGGCATGATCACGCCACCCGTGGGCCTCAACCTCTACGTGGCGAGCGGCATCACCAAGATGGGCATCACCGAGCTCACGATCGCGTGCTGGCCGTGGCTCCTCACGATGCTGGTGTTCCTGGTGATGGTCACCTACTACCCGCCCCTGTCGATCTGGCTGCCGAAGACGCTGGGGCTGATGTAGAGCAGGCGTGGAGGCGCGGCCGCCCCCCCGGGCGGCGCACCTGTCGCAGAATGGGAGGGCTCACCACCCACGCCCCTCCCCCATGTGCCTCATCGCCATCGCCTGGCAGGCCCACCCCGACTGGCCGCTGGTCGTCGCCGCCAACCGCGACGAGTGGCGCGACCGGCCGGCGGAGCCCGCGCACTGGTGGAACGAGCATCCCGGGTTGCTGGCCGGGCGCGACCTGCAGGCCGGCGGCACCTGGATGGGTGTGACGCGCAGCGGCCGCTTCGCGGCGGTGACCAATTTCCGCGATCCCTCCGAGAGGCGCTCCACGGCGCTCTCCCGAGGCGCGCTGGTCACTGAATTCCTGCTGGGAACGCAGAATCCCGAGGACTACCTCGCCGGGTTGGCGGAAAGAGCGGCGCAGTACAACGGCTTCAACCTGCTCGCAGCCGACGACCGGACGCTCTTCTATTACGGGAGCCGCGAAGGCGAGTTGCGCGCCGTGGAGCCCGGAGTGCATGCGCTGTCCAACCACCTGCTGGACGAGCCGTGGCCCAAGGTTGCCAAGGCTCGCCTGGCGATGCAGGTGGCGATCGGGGATGGCGACGAGCCCCTCTTCACGATGCTCTCCGACCCCACGCCGGCGCCGGATGCGTTGCTGCCGGACACCGGTGTCGGCATCGAACGTGAGCGCATGCTTTCGCCGGCGCTGATCATCGGCGAGGCTTACGGGACGCGCACCTCGACCGTGCTGCGCGTGGGCACCAACACCGCGCACTTCGAGGAGCGCTCGCGCGGTGCCGCAGGTGACGTGACCGCCACCCGGGTCTTCGACTTCTCCTTCGGATCCTGACCTTCTGCGGCTGGCGTTCACGCGGCCGCGGACGTTTGCGATGCGGCACCGCAGCAACCTTGATATCCATCAAAGGTGCAAACCCCGCACCAGTTAAGGTTTTTCGTTGCAGGCCTCCCACTACGCCCCCAGGGACAACAACATGAAAAACATGCTCTTACGTGTTCTGCCCTCGTCTTTCGCCGCGCTCGCCATGGCAATTGCCGGCATCGGCCTCGCCAGCGCCGCGGACGCGCCCGCCAAAGCGGCCGCCCCCGCCAAGACTGCTGCCGCGCCGGCCAAGCCGGCGACCCAGGGCAAGGCCCCGGCCGGCAACAAGGAGTGCCTCGAGTG
>CAZOIB010000212.1:0-15599 GCA_964579785.1 uncultured Lysobacter sp.
GCACCACCTTCCCGGTGAGCAGCTCGTGCAGCCCGGCGTCGTCGAGCGTGACGGGCTCGCGCTTCATGAGGTCCTCGACCGCCACCTTGCGGATCTTCGGGGCGATGACCTTGCCGCCCGACATCGTGTTGTTGAGCGAGGGCACGGTGAGCACGGAGACCTTGGCACGCCGGCAGATTTCCACCACGCGCCGGCGCACCTTGTACTGCGCCGAGGGCATGGCGATGATCGCGTGCCGCAGCTTCAGGCGCGCGGCGAAGCGCGGCAGGTCGTCCAGCGACCCCAGCACGCGCACGCCGTGCAGCAGGCGGCCGCGCTTCTGCAGGTCGTCGTCGAAGAGGCCCATGACGCGCCACTCCGGGCTGCGCGACAGTTCCTTCAGGAGGCTCACCGCGGCATCGCCCGCGCCCATCACCACCACGGGTGCGCCGTGGTCCCCGCCGCGCCCGTACAGGCTCCATTCCTTGAACGAGCGCATCGCCATGCGCGAGCCCGCCATGATCGCCACGAGGATCAGGGGATAGAGCAGGTATTCGCGGTAGCCGATGACCGCGCCCATCCCGGACACCGAATGCGCGATCGCCACGAGGACCGTGCCGGAGAGCACCGCGAAGATGATCCGCTGCACGTCGGGCAGGCTGGTATAGCGCCAGATGCCCTGGTAGACGCCGAACAGGTAGGTCACCAGGCCCTGGATCGGCACGGCAACCAGCAGCGCGAGAACGATTTCGTGCGCCTCGGCGGGAGTGGCCATGCCGCGCAGGAGCGCGAAAGCGAATGCCCAGCTCACGACGAGGGCTGCGGCGTCGTGCACCAGCGCGACTACGGCCTGGAAATCGGGCTGAAAGTGCTTCATGGCATGGCTTTGCGCGGGTGTCTCCTGTCGATGGCGAAGACCATCGCGCCATAGGCGAGAACCCACGCGGCGAGTATACCGCGTTGCACCAATCCGGACTGTTCGCGCGCCACGATGGCGCTGGCCGCGGCGGCCCCCATCAGGACCCACTGCGCGAGGACGAGGCGGCGATGGCTCCACCCGCCCAGGACTAGGCGCTGGTAGTAGTGGCTGCGGTGCGCCTTCCACACCGACTCGCGCGCGGCGAGGCGGCGCGCCAGCGTGAGCGTCGCATCGACGATGAAGGGAGAGAACACCAGCACCGGGAACCATGCCGGCCACGCGCCCTGCAGCGCGCCCTGCCAGCCCAGGGCGCCGGCGAGGAACCCCAGGGGCACGGATCCGGCATCGCCCATGAACACCTTCGCCGGCGGAAAGTTGAAGGCGAGGAAACCGAGGCTGGCGGCGGCAATCGCCGCACAGGGAACGACGAGGTCCGGCGCGCCGGCGCGATGCGCGGCGAGCGCCAGCGCAGCAAAGCCGATCGACGCCATGCTGCCGGCCAGGCCATCGGCGCCGTCCATGAAGTTGAAGAGGTTCGCCATCCAGGCGATGGCGAGGAGCGCCAGGATCGTGATGGCCAGCCCGCCGCCAACCGCGGGCCCGTCCGGCGGACCGATGATCGCGACCGCCAGCACCGCTGCACCGAGATGCACGCCCAGCCGCGTGGCGACCGGCAGGCTCTCGGCATCGTCCAGCGCGGAAACCGCGGCCAGCACGATCGCGATGGCCGCGATCCACAGTCCCGCTGTCGCGCCCGCCACTGCCATCGCCACCAGCGCGCCGGCTAGCAGCCCCAGCCCACCGATGCGGGGAGTCGGCTCGCGATGCAGGCTGCGTTCGTTGGGCCGGTCGACGAGGATCCGTGCAAGGGCGCTCCTGCGGATGAGCGCGATGGCGACGAGTGCCACGATGAACGCGACCGGGACGGCGATGACAGCGCCGGAGGTCATGCGGACCGCCGTCGCACGCACGACACGAGCCCGGCATCCAGCCCGACCCGCGGACGCCACCCGAGGTCGCGCAGGAAGGCGGAGGGGTCCACTTCCAGCGAACGCGTCAGGCGCCGCACTTGCCCGCCCCGACCGACCAGTGCCGCACCGGCCTCGAGCAATCCGGGCGGCACCGCGAAAAGCCGCCGCGGCCTTCCCAGCGCGAGGCGGATCGCCTCGACCAGGCGCGGTGTCGCGACGGGCTCCGGGTGTGCCGCGAGCAGCGTGCGGCCCGGCGCATCACGGTGCGTGGCCGCGAGAACCAGGGCCTCGACGAGGTCGTCGACATGCACGAGGCTGCGGCGATTGGCGATGCCGTCGAAAGGCAGCCACCATCCGGTGTCGGCGAGGCCGACCAGCGCGGCAAAGTTGCCCCCCACCCCGGGCCCGTAGGTGAGTGGAATGCGCAGGATCGCTACCGGCAGGCCCGTGCGCGCCGCGATCTCCCGCAGCGCCTCCTCCGCCTGCCACTTCGATTTCGCATAGGCCTCCTGCGGCTGCGCGGGATCGCTCTCGCCGAAAGGCCGCGCCCCGCTTTCATCGCCGAAGACCTTGACGGTGCTCGCGAAGACGAAGCGCGCCGCGCCGCCTGCCGCCGCCATTTCCGCAAGCGCCCGTGTCTTGTCGACGTTGTCGGCTTCGAAGGAGGCGGGATCGCCATCCGGTTCGTGCACGCGGGCCGCGAGGTGAATCACAGTCGTGCCGCGGAAGTCGCACGCGGAGGCTGCGCCGCGCCAGCCGCTGCCTGCCATCGCCACGGTCGCGCACGGGCCCAGGCGGGAGAGAAGTGCGGAGCCGACGAAGCCCGATGCGCCGGTTACCAGCGGGCGGGGTACCGGAGGCGATGCGGAAACCATGGCGGGGATGGCCGGAAACGAAACGGGCATCCCGAAAGATGCCCGTCTTCGCGAAGGTCGTCGCTACCCTATGGGCAGGTGGCCGGTGTTGCCGTGATGGTGACCGAGACGATGGTGGCACCGTCCGTGATCGTGACGACTCCCGTGACCGGGTAGGCAATCGTGTCGCCCGTGAGGCGCGACACCGTTACCGAGGTGCCGGCGACCGAGGCCGTGATCCGCGGATGCGACGAATTGGCGGAGTAGAAGCCGGAGCCGCCGACGACCGTCACGGTGCTCGACGTGCCGCAGGCCAGGCTCGCGATCGCGGCAGGCGCCACCGAGAGCGTGGGCAGGGTCTGGGTGCCCGGCGCGGTGGTCACGTTGATCAGGCCGGTCGCGCCGACGCTGTCCGTGACGACCACTGCCGCGTCTCCGCAGCGCGTGCTGCCGGCGGGCGCGGTGATCGTCAGGCGGTCACCGATGGCGGCGATCGTCGAGGAAGAAACCATGATGCCGTTCGTCGCTTCCACCTTGTAAGGCGGCTTGCCGCCATAGACGAACACGTCCGTGGAGCCCGAGCCGCATTGCGTGGTCAACCCGCCCGTGAACGTGAAGGTGTTGGTGGGGAGGAAGCTGACCGCGTCGATGGGCGGCTGCTGGACGATGCCGAACGCAAGATTGGTGGTGACGCCGGTGGCGATGTCGGTCACCTTGTAGGTGCCCAGCTGCGTACGCGCATTGACGTCGGTGCGCACGCGCACCCGCGCCCGGCCGACCTGGTCGGTGCGCACGCGGATCTGGTTGACGAGCTGCGGCGTGACGTTCGGATCCTCGACCACGAAGGTCCAGTCGCCGCGGACCTTGTCGAACTGGAATTCGCGCCCGCCGTAGAGCACGCCGTTGGAAACCGGGACCAGCGTGATGATCGTGTCCGTGCCCGCGCAGGCCGCCGGCGTCCCGGCGGCGCCCGCGGAGCAGGTGCTGTTGTAGGACTCGCCGTAGCCGGTGAAGAAATTCTGCAGGACGCTGTAATCGTTGCTGATCGAGACGCCGTTGCTGTCGCGCACCTGGATCGTCACCGTCCGGCGCGGCACCTCGTTCGGGTCCAGGCCCACGTTCACCACGCCCGGGTTATTCGGGACGATGGTGAATTCGTTATTGTCGGTGGTGAAGCCCAGCTTGATGAGCGTCTCCTCGTTGGAGGTGACGAGGTAGGGCTTGCGGCCGCCGACGATGGTGAGCGTGTACGGCACGCCGGCATAGAAAGTGGAGGCTTGCGGCAGCAGCTGGAGGGAGCCGACTGCAGTCGGCGTGCTGGTCGCGCCGCCGCCGCCGCAGGAGCCGAGAACGAGGGCGGCCGCGGCCAGGAATGCGATTGAGAGCTTCGACTGGAGGCTGCGCAGCGGCTCGAGTTTCACGATTGATTCCCCTTTTTTGCTGGGACCCGCGACGAATTTCTTCAAAATTAGCGGGTTATAAGACTTTATTAAAGCGCAACCTGCAGATTCTTGCAAGCGGAAGTTTGTCCACCACCGTCGTCGGAAGATCAACTCGTTGCTGCAGCGCAACAACACAGTTGACGCATACCGAACTAGAGATACCACCGAGCTCGTCCAATAAATGTGAAGTCGGTCACGGCGTCGCGCAGGCGGCGGCGCCCGCACCCGTGACAGCGACCGAAACGGCTCGGGTATCCAACCCATCCGATACGGATACCGAGGCGGGAGTAACGACTATTGCCTCTGAAGGTCTACGGCGCTTGATGGAAACGATATTTATGGACGTAGTGACTTCAATGCTTGCGTTTCCGGAGACCGCTGAATAGGTCCCCGACCCGCCAGAGACAGTGACATTTCGAATTACGTTGCAGTCTTCCAGGGTCACACTGGCTGGATTGACCGACAGCGCGGCCGTCGTCGGGCAAGTCCCGGCACCTGCGCCGGAACCGGTTACGGCAATCGTTACCGTAGCCCCTAGGCTGTCGGTCACCCTCACATTGCCACTGGAGAAGGACGCCGCAGCCGCTCGCTGGATCGAAAGAGAAGTGCCGGTCAGGTTGGCGACAATTCCTGCGTCAGCCTGGACCGAATAGCTTCCAGAGCCCCCGGAAATCGCCACCGTTCTGGCGGTCGTGCAGTCCGTCAGGGTGACTGTGGTCGGATTTGCGGAAAGGGCAGCGCCGCTCGAGCAGATGCCCGCACCAGCCCCAGCCGCACTGACGGCCACGGTCACCGCCGCGCCGGCGCTGTCGGTGACGGTCACCGTGCCGCCGGCAAAAGCCCCAGACGGGACGGCCCGCTGGATGGTGAGGCTGGAACCCGTGAGGTTGGCCACAATTCCCGCACTGCTGGATTGGGCGGAATAGCTGCCGGAGCCACCGGAAAGCGTCACTGACCGGGGGGTCGTGCAATCGGTCACGGTGACCGACGTCGGGTTGGCCGTCAGCAGGGCTCCTGAAGTGGAAGGACACACGCCCGCACCAACCCCGGAGACGCTGACCGAGATGACCACGCTCGAAATTCCATCGGTGATCGTCACGTTCGCGCCCGACAATGCTGCCGAGGGATCGAGGCGGCGGATGGTCACCGTGCCGCCGCTCACTGTCGCCGCCACGCTCGAACTGCTCGACGTTGCCGTGTAGGTGCCGGAGCCGCCGGAAACCGTCACGACCGAAGCCGAGGAACAGTCGGTCAGAGTCACCGCCGAGGGGCTGGCCGTCAACCCGGAAGAAGGGCAGGCGCCCAGCGCCCGCCCGGTGAGGTTCAGCGTCACGGTCTTGGCCGAGACGCCGTCGGAAATCCCGATCGACACCGGGCTGGTGGTGGGTCCGGAAGGATTCAGCCGGCGAATGGCGACGGTATTTCCGAAGATCGAGGCAATGACGCTGCCGCTCCCCGAGGCCGGCTGCAGGTAGAAGCCCGTTCCGCCCGCCACCGTCACGTTGGCCACGGTGTCGCAATCGCTCAGCGTGATGGTCTCCGGGGCCACGACCAGGGCCGGCACTTCCGCGGTGCCCAACTTGTTGCCCACGGTGACGCTGATGTTGCGTCCCGACGAGTCGGTGATGCCGATCGGCAATCCCGGATCCACGCACCCGCCCTGGGCCGCGACGGTGAAGCTGCCGCCCGCGGCGCCGACGATGGTCGGCGACACCGTGAACGCCGATGACGTGTTGGAGATCGTGTAGGGCGGGCTGCCGCCGTAGACGAAGAAGTTGGAACTCACGCCGCGCGCGCACTGGTCCACGCGCGGGCCCGTGAACATGATGCTCTCCGGGATCGCGAAGAAGCCGGGCGAAGAGCCGGTGGCCTGCGCGATCGTGAAACTGGTCTGCTGGTAGGCAAGGGAACCAAGGTCGGTCACCCGGAGGAGTGCCGTCTGGTTGTTCGCCCCGGCGGTGACGCGCAGCCGTGCTCGCGCCCTGCCGGTTTCGTCCGTCGCCACGGTGGCGCTCGTCGCCAGGGTCTCGACCCCGGTGGGCGAGGTGACGATGAACCGGTAATCCCCGGAAGTGGCATCGAAGCGCACGCCGCGCGCCGCGAGAGGAATGCCGCCCTGCGAAAGCGTCACGGAAACGAGGGCATCGCCGCCGGAACAGATGGCGGGTGCGCAACTGCCGCCCTGGGTCGAGGTCGGCGTGATCGTGATCTCGTTGTTGATGGTGCCTGTGCGGACATCAAGCCTCAAGGTCACGGCCGGGGCGCCTGAAGTATCCCGTGCAGACAGCGTGACCGGCGTGTCGGTCGTTACAGGATTGGGGACAATCGTGAAGGAGCTGCCGGCAAACGACCCCGGGGAGGGAACCGTGGCCTGGTTGTTGGACGCAACGATGTAGCTGCCGTTACCGCCCGTAATGGAAAATGTCGCCGGAAGACCGGAATAAACAACCACGGGGACGAAAATGATCTCCCCTGTGTTCGTCCGCTGCTCCTCGTTCGGGAGGATCACGATGGCCGACTGGTTCGGGACGTTCTGCGCGGGGCCCACGCCCCCGCCGCAGGCGGCCACGCCCGCCAGGAGAAGGACGGCAGCAAGGGCACGCCATATCGGCTGCATTGCCCCAAAAAAGAGAGAGTTCACTTGCGATGTCCCCTGGCTGTCGCCCGGATTAGTCAACCCGGATTCTACCCACATGGCCGTCGCGCCGCGCGGCGGCTGGAAAGCGTCCGGGGGGCCACCACTTGCCCGGGAAGAATGTCCATCAGCCACGCGGCTGTTTTCCCTGGGTGGCGTCCTGGGTTCCGGACCTGACCCGATCGATCATCCGCTTCACTTCCGAGCTGGCATGCACCGGCACGAGTTGCATGCCTGGATGCTCGGCGGCAAACACCCGGAAGATTTCGTCGGCAAACGCCTGGCCGATCATTGGAACATTCCGGAAATCAAATAGCACGGTCCTGAAGAGCTCGATTCTCGACAACAGCCGTTTTGCCTGCGAGCGGGAAATCAGCTGGTCGTTTCCGTACTGCGCCAGCATGACGGGGACGACGGTCTTGTTGAAGCCATAGTCCTCCCCGGACGCAAACTGGTCGAAGACCTTGGTCGTTGTCCTGGCCGTATGGTTGTTCAGCTTCATCAAGACCATGGTGCCGACTCCATCGACCGGTGGCCTTTCCAGCAACCAGTCTTCGGGCATTCCGAACTCATGCGAGTACAGGATGCCGCCGGACTGGATGTCGAATGAATCGAACATCCGTGAGGTGAAGAAGATCCCCTCCCCGGAGTGCCTGCGCGGATCGGTCGTCAATTTGCCTTTCGAGAGTTCCAGCAGGGCATGGCGCGCATCGTTCAGCGACAACGCCTTCTGGATCTTCTGGAATATCCCGACACCGTCATCGCCAACCCCCATTTGCGTGTCGATCGCGGTCTTCACGATCATCACCGCAACGGCAGTGCCCTCCGAGTGGTCGACCGCGTTGTTCAGCATCTCGGTGAATCCGTGATGCCAGATGTTCATCACGTTCTCCGGGAGATCGCCTAAGTTCGGCCGAATGTCATTCAGCCAGACCCGGTCTTCGGCAAGGTTCGGGCCAATGGCATAGCTCCTGTGCCATCGGGCAAGCGACGCAAGCCGGTAAGTGCGGCTTCGCGTGTTTCCGCTCTCCGACAGGGCGCCTTCCGCGGTGAGTCGCTGCAAGTGCTTGTTTACCGCCTGCCGGCTTATCGAGAACCTTGCCGCAGTGACCTTGGCTATGTCTGCCGAGTGCTTTTCCACATGGCCCAGGACGAATAGTCGGATTTCCTCCGTGCGCCCTCGGATGGCTCTGGTCATTTGGAAACTCTTGCCGGAAAATTTGTCAACTTACCAGACGGTATTGGAAACTTCACTTGGTTCTATTGTCAATAATTACTAGGGTTTTTGTCAACCAACCGGCTGATGGGTGGTATGGGACTCGGCAATGACACCGTAGCCGGCATCCGCGCGCCGAACCATTGAAAACCCCGGCGAACTGCGCCTCGAATTGTTGCAGCGCAGTATCCCCGCCGCTATGATGAAAGGTCCCGCACGATCCGCATCCCGGCCGCCCGGCTCGAGGCCCGGTGCCCTGTATCGCTGACATGGCTGAGGGACGAGCCGACCTAAGAGAAGGAACCCGCAATGGAGATCCCGGCAGGGCTGCCGCGCGCCCAAGGCCTCTATGACCCCCGCCACGAGCGCGACGCTTGCGGCGTCGGCTTCGTTGCGCACATCAAGGGCCACAAGTCGCACGACATCGTGGCCAAGGGCCTCACGATCCTGAACAACCTGACGCACCGGGGTGCGACGGGCGCGGACCCGCTGCACGGCGACGGCGCGGGCATCCTCGTGCAGATCCCCGACGGCTTCTTCCGCGAGGAAATGGCGAAGCTCGGCGTGAAGCTGCCGAAGGCCGGCGCCTGGGGTGTCGGCATGGTGTTCCTGCCGCAGGACCCGGCGGCGCGCGCCGCCTGCAAGCGCGAGATCGAACGCGCGGTGGTGAACGAGGGGCAGGCGCTGCTCGGCTGGCGCGAAGTGCCGGTCGATCCGACCTCGCTCGGCCATACCGCCAAGAGCACCATGCCGGTGATCCGGCAGGTGTTCGTGGGCGCCGGCCGCGGCCAGCTCGACCGCGACGCCTTCGAAAGGAAGCTCTACATCATCCGCAAGGCCTCGGGCCACGCCATCCGCGCGCTGGGACTCTCCAACGCCGGGCAGTTCTACGTGCCCTCGTTCTCGCACCGCACCATCGTCTACAAGGGGATGCTGCTCGCGCACCAGGTGGGCGAGTTCTTCACCGACCTGCACGACCGGCGCTTCATCTCCGCGCTGGCACTCGCGCACCAGCGCTTCTCCACCAACACCTTCCCGACGTGGGACCTCGCGCACCCGTTCCGCTTCATCGCGCACAACGGCGAGATCAACACGCTGCAGGGGAACCTCAACTGGATCCGCTCGCGCCAGGCGACCATCCATTCCAAGCTCCTGGGCCCCGACCTCGACAAGATCTGGCCCCTCATCTACGAAGGCCAGTCGGATTCGGCTTCCTTCGACAACGCGCTGGAACTCCTGGTGATGGGCGGCTACCCGATCGCCCACGCGATGATGCTGATGATCCCCGAGGCGTGGGCCGGCAACCCGCTCATGGATGCCAAGCGCCGCGCCTTCTACGAATACCACGCGGCCCTCATGGAGCCGTGGGACGGCCCGGCGGCGGTCGCCTTCACCGACGGCAAGTTCATCGGCGCGACGCTGGACCGCAACGGTCTCAGGCCCGCGCGCTACTTCATCACCGACGACGACCTGATCGTCATGTCCTCGGAGATGGGCGTCCTCGACATCCCGCAGGCGAAGATCGTCAAGAAGTGGCGCCTGCAGCCCGGCAAGATGCTGCTGGTCGACATCGAGCACGGCCACATCGTCTCCGACGAGGAGCTGAAACGCGACCTCGCCGCGCAGCGCCCGTACCAGGACTGGCTCGACCGCACGCAGATGCGCCTGGAGGACCTGCCCGCGCCCGCCAAGGTGGACACGCCGGACAACGACAAGCTCCTCGACCGCCAGCAGGCCTTCGGCTACACGCAGGAAGACCTGAAAATGCTGCTCACGCCCATGGCCGTCGCGGGCGAGGAGCCGGTCGGCTCCATGGGCGACGACACGCCGGTCGCGGTGCTGTCCAACCGCCCGAAGCCGCTCTACGCCTATTTCCGCCAGCTCTTCGCGCAGGTGACCAACCCGCCGATCGACCCGATCCGCGAGCAACTGGTGATGTCGCTGGTGTCGTTCATCGGCCCGCGCCCCAACCTGCTCTCGCCGGACTCGACGGAGCCGGTGATGCGGCTCGAGGTGTCGCAGCCCATCCTCACCTTCGAGGACATGGAGAAGCTGCGCCGCGCCTCCGACAGCACCAACGGCCACTTCGTGAGCGAGATCCTGTCCATGTGCTACCCGGCCGAGTGGGGCACGGACGGCATGGAGCCCGCGCTCGCCCGCCTGTGCGCGGACGCCGAGGACGCGGTGAAGAAGGGCGTCAACATCATCATCCTCACCGACCGCGACATCTCCGCGAAGCTGGTGCCGATTCCGGCGCTCCTCGCGACCGCCGCTGTCCACCACCACCTCGTCCGCGCGGGCCTGCGCACGCGCTCCGGCCTCGTGGTCGAGACCGGCAGCGCCCGCGAGGTGCAGCACTTCGCCTGCCTCGCCGGCTTCGGCGCCGAGGCGATCCACCCCAACCTCGCCTTCGCCACGCTGCTGGACATCAAGGACGGCCTGCCGCAGAAGATCGACGACAAGGAGCTGGTCAAGCGCTACACCAAGGCCATCGGCAAGGGGCTCCTCAAGGTGATGTCCAAGATGGGCATCTCCACCTACCAGTCGTACTGCGGGGCGCAGATCTTCGAGGCCGTGGGCCTCGACACTAAGTTCGTGGAGAAGTACTTCACCGGCACGCCCTCGGCCATCGAGGGCATCGGCCTGAAGGAAGTCGCCGAGGAAGCCGTGCGCCTGCACCGCCAGGCCTATTCGGACGCGCCGCTCTACCGCGACCGGCTGGACCCGGGCGGGGAGTACGCCTACCGCATCCGCGGCGAGGCGCACATGTGGACGCCGGATGCGATCGCGAAACTGCAGCACGCGACGCGCTCCGGCAATGTCGCCACGTACAAGGAATACGCGAAGCTCATCAACGAGCAGAACGAGCGCCTGATGACGCTGCGCGGGCTCTTCGAGATCCGGACGGCGCCGCAGCCCGTCCCGCTGGAGGAAGTCGAGCCGGCCAGGGAGATCGTGAAGCGCTTCGCCACCGGCGCCATGTCGCTGGGCTCCATCTCGCACGAGGCGCATTCGACGCTCGCCATCGCCATGAACCGCATCGGCGGCAAGTCGAACACGGGCGAGGGCGGGGAGGACCCGATCCGCTACGTGCCGCTTGCGAACGGCGATTCCATGCGCTCCGCCATCAAGCAGGTGGCGGCCGGCCGCTTCGGCGTCACCACCGAGTACCTGGTCAACGCGGACGACCTGCAGATCAAGATGGCGCAGGGGGCCAAGCCCGGCGAGGGCGGCCAGCTTCCCGGCCACAAGGTATCCCGGTACATCGCCAAGGTGCGCCACACGGTGCCCGGCGTCGGCCTCATCTCGCCGCCGCCGCACCACGACATCTACTCGATCGAGGACCTGGCGCAGTTGATCCACGATCTGAAGAACGTGAACCCGAAGGCGCGCGTGTCGGTGAAGCTCGTGTCCGAGATCGGCGTGGGAACCATCGCCGCGGGCGTGGCCAAGGCCAAGGCCGACCACGTGACCATCTCCGGCTTCGACGGCGGCACGGGCGCCTCGCCGCTGTCGTCGATCAAGCACGCCGGCAGCCCCTGGGAAATCGGCCTCGCGGAGACGCAGCAGACGCTGGTGCTGAACAAGCTGCGTTCGCGCATCTGCGTGCAGACCGACGGGCAGATGAAGACGGGACGCGACGTCGTGATCGGGGCGCTCCTCGGCGCGGACGAGTTCGGCTTCGCCACCGCGCCGCTGGTCGTCGAGGGCTGCATCATGATGCGCAAGTGCCACCTCAACACCTGCCCGGTGGGCGTGGCCACGCAGGATCCGGAGCTCATCAAGAAATTCACCGGCAAGCCCGAGCACGTCATCAACTACTTCTTCTTCGTCGCCGAGGAAGTGCGCGAGTGGATGGCGAAGATGGGCTTCCGGCGTTTCGAGGACCTGGTGGGGCGCTCCGACCTGCTCGACATGCGTCGCGGCATCGAGCACTGGAAGGCGCAGGGCCTCGACTTCACGCGCCTCTTCCACCGCCCGCCGGTGGACGCGTCGGTCGCGATCCACTGGACGGAGAAGCAGGACCACGCCCTCGAGAAGGCCCTGGACCACCAGCTGATCGAGAAGGTGCGCCCGGCGCTCGATTCGAAGCGCCCGGTGCAGATCCAGAGCGCCATCTTCAACAGGAACCGCACGGTGGGCGCGATGCTTTCCGGCGAAGTCGCGCGCCGCTACGGCCACGCGGGCCTGCCCGAGGACACCATCCACGTGAAGTTCAGCGGCACCGCCGGCCAGACCTTCGGCGGCTGGCTCGCGCACGGCATCACCTTCGAGCTGGAAGGGGACGCCAACGACTACGTGGGCAAGGGCCTGTGCGGCGGGCGCATCGTCGTCTATCCGGCCAAGGACTGCCCCATCGTCCCGGAGGACAACATCATCATCGGCAACACCGTCATGTACGGGGCGATCAGCGGCGAGGCGTACTTCCGCGGCGTCGCGGGCGAGCGTTTCGCGGTGCGCAATTCCGGCGCCACGGCCGTGGTGGAAGGGGTGGGCGACCATGGCTGCGAATACATGACCGGCGGCACCGTGGTGGTGCTCGGCAAGGCCGGGCGCAACTTCGCCGCCGGCATGTCGGGCGGCATCGCCTACGTGCTCGACGAGGAGGGCGACTTCTCGCAGCGCTGCAACCTGGCGATGGTGGAGCTGGAGCCGATTCCGGAGGAGGACCGCGTGGCCGCCGACGCCGGCGCCAACGTGGAACTCGAGTCGCACGGCAAGGTGACGATCGACCACGTCGCCGGCAACGACGAGGCCACCATCAAGGCGCTCGTGCAGCGCCACCTGCTCTTCACCGGCAGCGAGCGCGCGCGCCGCATCCTCGAGAACTGGGCGGCCTACCTGCCGCGCTTCGTGAAGGTGATGCCGCTCGAGTACAGGCGGGCCCTCGGCGAGATGGCGCAGGAGCAGGCGCGGCGCGACGACGTGGTGAAGAAGGCCGAAGTGCGGGCGAACGACTGACCCTCACCCCGACCCTCTCCCAAGGGAGAGGGAGGAGATAAAGAACATGGGAAAAATCACCGGCTTCATGGAAATCACGCGCAAGGACCGGGGCTACGAGCCGGTCGCCGAGCGCATCAAGGTGTACAAGGAGTTCGTCCGCCCGCTCCCCGATGGCGACATGAGCCAGCAGGGCGCGCGCTGCATGGACTGCGGCATCCCCTTCTGCCAGACGGGCTGCCCGGTTAACAACGTGATCCCGGACTGGAACGACCTCGTCTACCGCGGCAACTGGAAAAGCGCGCTGGAAGTCCTGCACTCCACGAACAACTTTCCCGAGTTCACCGGCCGCGTCTGCCCGGCGCCCTGCGAGGCCGCGTGCACGCTAAACATCAACAACGACCCGGTCGCCATCAAGTCCATCGAGCAGGCGATCGTCGACAAGGGCTGGTCCGAAGGCTGGATCGTCCCCGAGGTGCCCCTGCGCAAGAGCGGCCGCAAGGTGGCCGTGGTGGGCTCCGGGCCCGCCGGCCTCGCCTGCGCGCAGCAACTGGCGCGCGCCGGGCACGACGTGACGCTCTTCGAGAAGAACGACCGCGCCGGCGGGCTGCTGCGCTACGGCATCCCCGACTTCAAGATGGAGAAGCACCTGATCGACCGCCGCATCGAGCAGATGCGCGCCGAGGGCGTGACCTTCCGCACGGGCATCAACGTGGGCAAGGACCTTCCGGCGGCCAAGCTCGTCGCGGACTTCGACGCCGTGGTCCTTTCCGGTGGCAGCGAAAAGCCGCGCGACCTGCCCGTGCCGGGGCGCGAACTTGGCGGCATCCACTTCGCGATGGAGTTCCTGCCGCAGCAGAACAAGGTGGTGGCGGGCGAAAAGGTTCCCGGGCAGCTCAAGGCCACCGGCAAGCACGTCGTCGTGATCGGCGGCGGCGACACCGGCAGCGACTGCATCGGCACCTCCATCCGCCAGGGCGCGAAGTCGGTGATGAACTTCGAGCTGCTGCCCAGGCCCCCGGAGCAGGAGGACAAGCCGCTCACCTGGCCGTACTGGCCGCTCAAGCTGCGCACCTCCTCGTCGCACGAGGAGGGCGCCAAGCGCGACTTCGCCGTCGCGACCAAGCGCTTCGAGGGCAAGGACGGCAAGGTCGCGAGCCTCACGGCGTGCCACGTGGAATGGGTGAAGGACGGGAAAGGCGGCATGGCGATGCAGGAAGTGCCCGGGAGCGAATTCACCATTCCCGCCGACCTCGTGCTCCTCGCCATGGGCTACGTGCACCCGGTGCACGAGGGCCTCGTGGACGGCCTCGCGGTCGAGAAGGACGCGCGCGGCAACGTGAAGGCCGCCACCGACGGCAAGGGCTGCTACGCCACCTCCATCGCCAAGGTCTTCGCGGCCGGCGACATGCGGCGCGGCCAGTCGCTCGTCGTGTGGGCGATCCGCGAAGGCCGCCAGTGCGCGCGCGAAGTCGATGCGTTCCTGATGGGCCGCTCGGACCTTCCGCGCTGAAGCGCGGCCCCCGGCAGGCCCACCCCGTGATGACGGGGATGCGCCGGTGAAAACGATCCTCCTCGCAGCCGTGCTCGCCTATGCGGGCATGGCGGCCTTCATGTGGCTCACGCAGGACAGCCAGATCTTCTTCCCGCAACCGTCGCGCGGCACCGCCGCCGCTCCCCCGGGCTGGAGTCTCGAGAAGGTGGTGATCGAGGCGGCGGACGGCACCCGGCTCGCGGGCGTCCTCGTCGCGCCGCCGGCCGATCCCGACGCTGCGCGCCCCTTGGCGGTCGTCATCCACTTCGGCGGCAACGCGGAGGAGGTGACCGCGTATTCAGGCGAGGTCGAGCGGCAGTACGGGCGCCGCGCCGTGTTACTGGTCAACTACCGCGGCTACGGCGACAGCGGCGGCAAGCCGGGCGAGAAGGCTCTCGTCGCCGATGCGGCTGCGCTGTTCGACTGGACCGCGAAGCGCGCCGATCTCGATGCCACGCGCATCTGCGCCCACGGCAGGAGCCTCGGCACGGGCGTGGCGGTGCAGCTCGCCGCAGCCCGTCCGCTCAAGTGCGTGGCGCTCACGTCGCCCTTCGAAAGCCTCGTGGCAGTGGCCAAGACCCACTTCGGCTGGCTGCCGGTCGACCTGCTGGCGCGCCATCGCTTCGACAGCCTGGCGCACGCGCCGGGGATGAAGGTTCCCGCACTCGTGATCTACGGCAGCGCCGACACGATCATTCCCGCCGAACACTCCGAGCGGCTCGCCGCAGCCTGGGGCGGGCCCGTGGAGCGGGTGCGCCTCGACGGCTTCGGCCACAACGACATCGACCTCAACCCGCGTTACGCGCAGGCCATCGTCCGGTTCCTCGACCGCCACCTTTGACCGTTCGCACCGGGCCGCGCGGCCTGCCGTGAGAGAATCGCACCCCATGAAAAACGACAACTTCCTGCGCGCGCTCCTGCGCCAGCCCACCGAGCACACGCCGATCTGGATCATGCGCCAGGCCGGACGCTACCTCCCGGAGTACAACACCACGCGCAAGAAGGCCGGCAGCTTCCTGGCACTCGCCAAGACGCCGGAGCTCGCCTGCGAGGTGACGCTGCAGCCGCTCGAAGGGTTCGCGCTGGATGCGGCCATCCTCTTCTCCGA
>CAZOIB010000213.1:0-4187 GCA_964579785.1 uncultured Lysobacter sp.
GGTGAGCTACTCCGCCTACGGCAAGGTGGTGAACAAGACCGTGGAGCGCAACATCTACTCGGTCGCGCCGGTCTGCCGCTGGTCGTCCTTCGACCGCAGCCTCACCACCAATTTCCAGGACCTGTGGTGGAACCCGCGCGAGCCGGGGTGGGGGATGAACCTCAGCCACCAGGGCAATATCCTGTTCGCCACGCTCTTCACCTTCACGGCGGACGGCAAGGACCGCTGGCTGGTGATGAGCCGCGGGGAACGCATCCGCGAAGGCCTCTACGTCGGCGAGCTCTACTCGACCACCGGACCGCCGTTCGACGCCTCGTCCTGGGGCGCGGTGACCCACACGCAGGTGGGAACGCTCACCGTGCAGTTCACCCGTGGCAACGCGGCGAGCCTCACTTACACGCTGGACGGCGTGCTCGTCGTGCGCAACATCCAGCGGCTGGTGTTCGGCACGCCCGCCACGGAATGCTTCGCGCCGGGCGATGACTGAGCCCGCGCGCCAGCCGTCGGCGGGGGTGGCCACGATCGAGTCCATCGACCACGAGGGAATCGGTGTCGCGCACGTCGACGGCAAGGTCACCTTCATCGAGGGCGGCATCACCGGGGAGCGCGTGGCCTTCGCGCGGCGGCGCAGCCGCGGCCACTTCGACCTGGCCACCGTGACCGAGGTGCTGGCCGAGTCGAGCCAGCGGGTGCGGCCGGGCTGCCTCTACTTCGGCACCTGCGGCGGGTGCGCCATGCAGCACGTGGAGCCCGCGGCGCAGGTGGCGGCCAAGCAGCGCGTGCTCGAGGACAACCTGCAGCGCATCGGCAAGGTGGTGCCGGAGTCCATCCTGCCGCCGATCCACGGGCCGTCCTGGGGCTACCGCCATCGCGCGCGGCTCTCGGTGCACTACGTCGCCAAGAAGGGTGGGGTGCTGGTGGGCTTCCACGAGCGCAAGTCCAGCTTCGTGGCCGACGTGCGCTCCTGCGAGGTGCTGCCGCCGGCGGTGTCGAAGCTGATCGTACCGCTGCGCGAGATGTTCACCACGATGGCGTTGCGCGAGCGCCTGCCGCAGGTGGAACTGGCCGTCGGCGAGGCGGTGACCATCCTCGTGCTGCGCCACCTCGAGCCGGTGGGCGAGGAGGATCGCGCGAAGCTGCGCGCCTTCGCCGACCGCCACGGCATCCAGTGGTGGTTCCAGCCCCAGGGGCCGGACACGGCGCACCCCTTCCATCCGGAAGATTCACCGGCTCTCGACTACCGCCTGCCGGAGTTCGGGATCACCATCGGCTTCCGTCCCACCGAGTTCACGCAGGTGAACATGGCGGTCAATCGCCTGCTCGTGAAGCGCGCCGTCGACCTCCTCGACCCGCGGCCCGGCGAGCGCGTGGGCGACCTTTTCTGCGGCCTGGGCAACTTCACGCTCGCCATCGCCTCGCGCGGCGCGAGCGTCGTCGGCATGGAAGGGGCGGCGTCGCTCACCGCGCGCGGCGAGGAGAACGCGCGCGCCAACGGGCTCGGGGACCTGGCGAGCTTCGTCACCTACGATCTCTACACCGACGCTCCCGGGGCGCTCGCGCGGCTCGGGTCCGTGGACAAGCTTCTCATCGACCCGCCGCGCGACGGCGCGATGGAGATCTGCAAGGCGCTGCCGGATGCGGGGGCGCCGTCACGCATCGTCTACGTCTCCTGCAGCCCCGCGACGCTCGCGCGCGACTCGGGCGTGCTGGTGAACGTGAAGGGCTACCGGTTGCTGGCGGCGGGGGTGGTCAACATGTTCCCGCACACGGGACACGTGGAGAGCATCGCTGTTTTCTCGCGCTGACGCGGCGCTTCGCTTTGGGCAAGGCGGTTGACGCCGATGAACGCCGATGACCCGCCGATTGCCGCCGATAGTGTTCGATGATCGGGGGCGTCGATTGACGAGCAAGGCACCGGCATGTGCAGGATGGCAATCCGACATATGATTCATCGGCGTTGACCGCCTAGCCGCGAAAGGAATCGAATGCGAGCCTTGGCCTACCTCCTGTTCGCCACCGCCATCGCGGCGTTGCCCGCGTGGGCCCTGACCCCCGAGGAAGCCTATGCGGCGATCCCTCACCAGCGCACCACGTTCGACGCCAGGACGTCGAAGCTTCCCCCGGCGCAGGCGGAGAGCCTGCAGCGACTCTTCGCGTTGTCCGACGAGGGCGGGGTGCTGCGGGTGCAGGGCATGCAGGCGCAACGCTCGCGCAATGCGGCGGAGCTCGCGCGCGTGCTCCAGGCGTACGACGCGCTCATCGGAAAGCTCGGTGCCCAGCACTTCGCCGCCGAGATCGCGCCCGCCCGCGATCTCGTCGTCAAGGCGCTGCTGGGCCAGAAACGCTTCATCGCCTCGAAGCCCGCGGGCGGCCTGCAGTTCGAGAGAAAGGACCTCGCGATGACGCCGGACGTGAAGCAGGCGAGCGGCAACCTCCACCAGGCCTACGGCCTGCTGATGAAGGCGTTTCCGGGCGAGAGCGCGCGCAACAAGGCCGCGTTCTTCGACTACCTGTGCGCCCTTGACTACCTTTGACCGGTAAGCGCGGCGCCCTCGCCGCCCTCCTCGGGATCGGCGTCGCGGCCGCGGCCGCGTACCTGCACTTCGCAGGCGGCGGGTTCGAGCCGGGGAAGGTCGTCTACGTCAACGAGACGGGCGACCACAAGCACGATCGCACGCTGCGCTCGTCCGCGCGCTTCTTCCAGGAGCGCACGGGCATCAACCTGGGCATCGTGCTGCAGGACCGGCTTCCTCCCCTCGCCACGATCGAGATGCAGGCCGACCGCCTCTTCTCCGGGCTGGGACTCGGACGCAAGTCCGACGGCAAGGCGTTGCTCTTCCTCTGGTCGGAGAAGGAGCGCCTCTTCAAGATCGAGGTGTCCTACGACCTGGAGCCGGTGTTTCCCGACGCGCTCTGCAAGCGCCTGGAGGAGGGCGCGCGCACGTTCATGCTCTCGACCTCGCCTTACGCGCGGCGCGACTTCATCGTCGAGCTGAACGTCACCATGGCGCTGCACTACCTCGAATACCGGCGGACCGGGCGTCTCGGGGAACTGGCGCTTCCCGCGGCAGGCCATCGCTACGTCGGCGACTATCTGGCGGGCGGCGCGGGAATGGTGGGACGCGGCTACGCGGCCACGGTGGAACGCGTGCAGCTGGAGTTGAAGCCCCTGCGCGCGGAGCTCGAGCGCGAGATGCAGCCGGGCAGCACGCCCGAGGAGGTGCTGCAGCGTTACCTGCGCTCGCTGGAGCTCGGCATCGGCGAGCCCAACGTGCCCCTGCTCACCGAGGCAAGCCGCCATTTCCGCATGGACAAGCCGCATGCTCCGGGCTACCTGCAACGCATCCGCGCCTACTACGCGAAGGCCATGCCCTACCGGATCGTCGAGCGCGGCGACCTGGCGGTCGTGTCGTTCAGGCCCGGCGAGCCGGTGCTGCCGATCTTCCTGCGCCGCGACGGGAGCGGCCTGTGGCTCGTCGACGAACCCAAGGTCTGGGCCACCGTGCACCTGTTCCAGGACGGCTCCTCGCGCCTGAAGTACGACGACGCCCCGTATGCATTCGGCATCGCGCCGCGCGACGGCGAATCGGCGCCGCGATCGCTGTTCCAGAGGAAGGTCGTTCCCCCGACGCTCCTGCCGCTGTCCACGAACCTCAAGGAGCAGGTGGCCGGCGCGGAGTCGCGGATCCGGATGAATCCCGCGAGCGTCGAGGCGTGGATCCGGCTCGCCGACCTGCTGCACTTCGAGATGTTCTGGCTGCAGGCGAGCGAGTCGGTCTACGAGCGGATCCTCACCCTGGACCCCGGGAGGACCGACATTCGCTGGCGCCTGATCGACATCCACCAGATGACCTCCGACACCGAGGCCGAGAACCGGCAGTGGTGCGAGGTGCTGAAGCGCGATCCCGGGGACGCGCTGGCGCGCTGGTACTACAAGTGGTTCAGGAAGTCGTACTACCGGGACGACCCGAGGACGGCGCTGTGCCGCGATTGGCTCGGGAGGGGGTTCGACTAGTTCCGCCCGTGCAGCGCAAAGAAAAAGGGGCAGCCGAAGCCGCCCCTCTTGGCTGAAGCGAAGAACCGTCAGTCGCGATCGCCGCCGAAGATCCCCAGCAGCGCCAGGAGATTCGCGAAGATGTTGTAGAGGTTCAGGTACACCGCCAGCGTGGCCGAGATGTAGTTGGTCT
>CAZOIB010000214.1:0-12733 GCA_964579785.1 uncultured Lysobacter sp.
ATCCAGGCCTCGAACGTGGCGCTCTTCAATCCCGCCACCGGGAAGGGCGATCGTGTGGGCATCCGCGTCCTCGAGGACGGCCGGAAGGTCCGCTTCTTCAAGTCGAACGGCGAAGTCGCCGACGCCTGAGAATCCGGGAGAACCATTCCATGGCCAAGGCCAACAAAGAACAGAAAGCCGGCAAGTCCGCCGCGCCGACCCAGCCGCCGCGGCTGCAGACGATCTACCGCGAGACGGTGGTTCCGGCGCTGATGAAGCAGTTCGGCTACAAGACCGTCATGCAGGTGCCGCGCATCGAGAAGATCACGCTCAACATGGGCGTGGGCGAGGCGGTCGCGGACAAGAAGATCCTCGAGAACGCCTCCGGGGACCTGCAGAAGCTCGGCGGGCAGAAGCCGGTCATCACCAAGTCGCGCAAGTCGATCGCGACCTTCAAGATCCGCGCGGGCTACCCCGTCGGCTGCATGGTGACGCTGCGCTCGCGCCGCATGTACGAGTTCCTCGACCGCCTGGTGACGATCGCGCTGCCGCGCGTGCGCGACTTCCGCGGCGTGTCCGGCCGCGCCTTCGATGGCCGCGGCAACTACAGCCTGGGCGTCAAGGAACAGATCATCTTCCCCGAGATCGAGTACGACAAGGTCGACGCGCTCCGGGGACTCAACATCTGCATCACCACCACCGCGAAGTCTGACGCGGAGGCAAAAGCCCTCCTCGCCGCATTCCGCTTCCCGTTCAGAACTGAGAGGGCGTAATGGCCAAGCTCGCACTCATCAACCGCGATGCGAAACGCCGCGCAACCGTGAAGAAATTCGCGGAGAAGCGCAAGGCGCTTTTCGCCATCATCAAGGACCCGAAGGCGACCGACGAGGCGCGCGACGAAGCCCAGGCAAGGCTCCAGGCCCTGCCGCGTGACTCATCCCCGGTGCGCCTGCGCAACCGCTGCGCGATCACGGGCCGCCCGCGCGGAACGTTTCGCAAGTTCGGTCTCGGCCGCAGCAAGATCCGCGAGATCGGCATGCGCGGCGAGATTCCCGGCTTGATCAAGGCAAGTTGGTAGGAGGCCCACGATGAGCATGAGTGATCCCATCGCGGATATGCTGACCCGGATCCGCAACGCCCAGGCGACGGAGAAGGTCAGTGTTGCAATTCCGGCTTCCAAGGTGAAGCTCGCCATAGCCAAGGTCCTCAAGGACGAAGGCTACATCGAGGACTTCGCGCAACGCTCCCTGGACGGCAAGAACGTCCTCGAGATCGGTCTCAAGTACTACGCGGGCAAGCCCGTGATCGAGAAGATCGAGCGCGTATCCCGTCCGGGTCTGCGCATCTACAAGGGCCGCGACGACATTCCGCGCGTCTTGAATGGCCTGGGTGTGGCGATCGTCTCCACTTCCCGGGGCGTGATGACCGACCGGCGCGCCCGCGAAACGGGCGTGGGCGGCGAAGTCCTCTGCATCGTGGTGTAAGGAGGCCAGGCCATGTCCCGCATTGCAAAGAACCCGGTTCTGATTCCCGAGAAGGTCGAAGTGGCCCTCGGCCAGCACGACGTGACGGTGAAGGGCCCGCTCGGCACCCTCAGGCAGGCGCTGTCGACGGACGTCGTGGTGAAGGTCGAGGGCACGCAGGTCACCTTCGCCGCCGCCAGCGGCTCGATCCAGGCCAACGCCATGTCCGGCACCATGCGCGCGCTGGTCGCCAACATGGTGCACGGCGTGAAGCAGGGCTTCGAGAAGAAGCTCACCCTCGTGGGCGTGGGCTACAAGGCCCAGGCCCAGGGCAACAAGATCAACCTCGCGCTGGGCTTCTCGCACCCGATCGTGCACGTGCTGCCGGAAGGCGTGAAGGCCGAGACCCCGACGCAGACCGAGATCTTGATCAAAGGTGTGGACCGCCAGAAGGTCGGGCAGGTCGCCGCGGAAATCCGCGCGTACAAGTCGCCGGAGCCCTACAAGGGCAAGGGCGTGCGCTACGCGAACGAGACCGTGGTGATCAAGGAAACGAAGAAGAAGTAACCCGGCTCTAGGCGAAGGTACGGAGAACGCAATCATGAACGACAAGAAACCCTCGAGACTGCGCCGCAGCGCCAAGACGCGCGCGCGCATCCGTCGCCAGGAAGCCGTCCGCCTCACGGTGCACCGCACGAACCTGCACATCTATGCGCAGGTCGTCGCCGCCGACGGCGCGAAGATCCTCGCCTCGGCCTCCACCGTGGAGAAGGAAGTGCGCGCCAAGCATCCGAAGGGCAGCAACAAGGACGCCGCCGCCGCGGTGGGCGCCCGCATCGCCGAGAAGGCCAAGGCCGCCGGCGTCACGGAAGTCGCATTCGACCGGGCAGGCTTCAGCTACCACGGCCGGGTGAAGGCGCTTGCAGATGCCGCCCGCGAGGGCGGGCTGAAGTTCTAGAGCCGCCCCAGGCAAGGAAACAGGAAACCGACATGGCGAAGATCGAACAGAACGACGAGCGCAGCGACGGCCTCCGGGAGAAGATGATCTCGGTGAACCGGGTGACCAAGGTCGTCAAGGGCGGCCGCGTCCTGGGCTTTGCCGCGCTGACGGTGGTTGGCGACGGCGACGGCTCCATCGGCATGGGCAAGGGCAAGTCGCGCGAAGTGCCGGTCGCGGTGCAGAAGGCGATGGAGCAGGCGCGCCGCAACATGGTGAAGGTCGCGCTCAAGGGCGGGACGATCCACCACGAGGTGCTCGGACGCCACGGCGCCACGCGCGTCTTCATGCAGCCGGCGGCCGAAGGCAACGGCATCAAGGCCGGCGGCGCCATGCGCGCGGTGTTCGAGGTGATGGGTGTGACCAACATCTCGGCCAAGTGCCACGGCTCAACCAACCCCTACAACGTCGTGCGCGCCACTCTCGACGGGCTGCTGCAGCAGCATCGCCCCTCGGAGATCGCGGCAAAGCGCGGCAAGAAGGTCGAAGAGATCGTCGGCTGAGGACGGACCCGAGATGACTTCCCCCAAGAAAATCAAGGTTACCCAGATGAAGGGCCTGCGCGGCGCGCTCACCGAGCACAAGGCCACCGTGCGCGGCCTGGGACTGCGCCGCATCCGCCACACCGTGGAGCGCGAGGACACGCCTGCCATCCGCGGCATGATCAACAAGGTGAGCTATCTCGTGAAAGTCGAGGACTGAGATGGAACTCAATACGCTCAAGCCCGCAGCCGGCGCCAAGAAGGCTCGGCGCCGCGTCGGCCGCGGCATCGGCTCCGGCCTCGGCAAGACCGCGGGACGCGGACACAAGGGCCAGAAGTCCCGTGCCGGCGGCTTCCACAAGGTCGGCTTCGAAGGCGGCCAGATGCCGTTGCAGCGGCGCATGCCGAAGCGCGGCTTCGCCGCGGTCACCATCGAGGGCGCGGTCGAAGTGCGCCTGGGCGACCTGCGCAAGGTCGAGGGCGATACGGTGGACCTCGTGGCCCTGAAGGCCGCGGGACTCCTCGCCGGCTCGGTGAAGCGGGCGAAGATCATCCTCGCCGGCAAGATCGACAAGGCCGTCAAGGTGCAGGGCGTCGCGGTCACGAAGGGCGCCAAGGCGGCCATCGAGGCTGCCGGCGGCTCCATCGCGGCCTAAAACCCAAGGAATAACGCGATTGTCGGCCAATCCCCTCGCAACCCTCGGAAAGCTGGGCGACCTCAAGCGGCGCCTCTGGTTCCTCGTGGGCGCGCTCGTCGTCTACCGCATCGGGACGTACATCCCGGTGCCGGGGATCGACCCGGCGGAGCTCGCGAAGCTGTTCCAGCAGACCAAGGGCGGCATCCTGGACATGTTCAACATGTTCTCGGGAGGGGCGCTGTCGCGCTTCTCGATCTTCGCGCTGGGCATCATGCCCTACATCTCGGCCTCGATCATCATGCAGCTGCTGTCGGTCGTCTCGCCGCAGCTAGAGGCGCTGAAGAAGGAGGGCGAGGCCGGCCGCCGCAAGATCACGCAGTACACGCGCTACGGTACCGTCGTGCTCGCCACGTTCCAGGCGCTCGGCATCTCCGTCGCCCTCGAGGCGCAGCCCGGGCTGGTCCTCGAGCCGGGGCTCGCGTTCCGGCTCGTGACCGTCGTCACGCTCATGACCGGCACCATGTTCCTCATGTGGCTGGGCGAGCAGATCACCGAGCGGGGGCTCGGCAACGGCATCTCGATGATCATCCTCGGGGGCATCGTCGCGGGGCTGCCGTCGGCCATCGGCGGAACGCTGGAGCTGGTGCGCACGGGCGCGATGTCGATCGTCGTCGCCATGTTCATCTTCGCGCTGGTGGTCGGCGTCACCTATATCGTGGTCTTCGTCGAGAAGGGCCAGCGGCGCATCCTGGTGAACTACGCCAAGCGCCAGGTCGGCAACAAGCTCTACGGCGGCCAGAGCTCGTTCCTGCCGCTGAAGCTCAACATGTCGGGCGTCATCCCGCCGATCTTCGCCTCCTCGATCATCCTGTTCCCGGCGACGATGGCCAGCTGGTTCGGCACGAGCGAGAACATGACCTGGCTGAAGGATTTCGCCGCCGCGCTCTCGCCCGGGCAGGCCCTGTACATCGTGATGTACGCCTCGGCGATCATCTTCTTCTGCTTTTTCTACACCGCACTCGTCTTCAACTCCAAGGAGACGGCGGACAACCTCAAGAAGAGCGGCGCCTTCGTCCCCGGCATCCGTCCCGGCGAGCAGACGGCGCGCTACGTCGACAAGATCATCACGCGGCTCACCCTCATCGGCGCGATCTACATCACGCTGGTTTGCCTGCTGCCGGAGTTCCTGCACGGACAGTACAACGTGCCCTTCTACTTCGGCGGGACGTCGCTGCTGATCGTGGTCGTGGTGACGATGGATTTCATGGCGCAGCTCCAGGCCTACCTGATGTCGCACCAGTACGAGAGCCTGCTCAAGAAGGCGAACTTCAAGGGCTCGGGCTTCCCGGTGCGCTAGGGAAAGCGGGAATGGCCAAGGAAGAGACGATACAGATGCAGGGGGAGGTCGTTGAGACCCTCCCCAACGCGATGTTCAGGGTGAAGCTCGAGAACGGGCACGTGGTTCTGGGGCACATCTCCGGGAAGATGCGGATGCACTACATCCGGATCCTGCCGGGGGACAAGGTGACGGTCGAGCTGACCCCGTACGACTTGACGAAGGCCCGGATCACCTTCCGGGCGAAGTAAGGAGAAGAAAGATGCGAGTGCAAGCTTCGGTGAAGAAAATCTGCCGCAAGTGCAAGATCGTGCGGCGCAAGGGCGTCGTGCGCGTCATCTGCTCGGACCCGCGCCACAAGCAGCGCCAGGGCTGACTTCCAGGCCCATCCAGGACAAACGCAAGGACTAGCCATGGCCCGTATTGCCGGCATCAACATCCCGAATCACCAGCACGCCGCGATCGCCCTCACGGCGATCTACGGCATCGGCCGCGCGCGCGCGCGCCTCATCTGCGACGCGGCGGGTGTCAAGCAGTCCGCCAAGATCAAGGACCTGACCGACGGCGAGATGGACAAGCTGCGCGAGCAGGTGACGCGCTTCTCGGTCGAGGGCGACCTGCGCCGCGAGACGTCCATGAACATCAAGCGCCTCATGGACCTCGGCTGCTACCGCGGGGTGCGCCACAAGAAGGGCCTGCCGGTGCGCGGCCAGCGCACGCGCACCAATGCGCGCACCCGCAAGGGACCGCGCAAGGCCGTGCGCCTTTCCAAGGCCGCGGCCTGACCCACCCACGAGATTTGAGGAAGAGCCCACATGGCCAAACCCGCCGCCACGCGCGTCCGCAAGAAGGTGAAGAAGAATGTGTCCGAGGGCATCGCGCACATTCACGCCTCCTTCAACAACACCATCGTCACCATCACCGACCGTCAGGGCAATGCGCTCTCCTGGGCGACCTCGGGCGGCGCGGGCTTCAAGGGCTCGCGCAAGTCCACGCCCTTCGCGGCGCAGGTGGCCGCGGAGGCTGCCGGCCGCGCGGCCCAGGAATGCGGGGTCAAGAACCTCGAGGTTCGCATCAAGGGACCCGGCCCGGGCCGTGAATCCGCGGTGCGCGCCCTCAACGCCCTCGGGCTCAAGATCCTTTCGATCGCCGACGTGACGCCGGTGCCGCACAACGGCTGCCGTCCGCCGAAGCGCCGCCGGATGTAACCGGCAGGCGAGAACGAAGAGACATAGGAAAAAACCATGGCACGCTATACCGGCCCCAAGTGCAAGCTCTCCCGTCGCGAGGGCACCGACCTTTTCCTGAAGAGCGCCCGTCGCGGGCTGGACACCAAGTGCAAGCTCGATGTCCGCCCCGGCCAGCACGGCGCCAAGATGACGCGGGTGTCCGAATACGGCCACCAGCTGCGCGAGAAGCAGAAGATCCGCCGCATGTACGGCGTGCTCGAGCGCCAGTTCCGCAACTACTTCGAGAAGGCCGCGCAGAAGAAGGGGCCCACCGGAGAGACGCTGCTGCAGCTCCTCGAGAGCCGCCTGGACAACGTCGTCTACCGCATGGGCTTCGCTTCCACCCGCGCCGAGGCCCGCCAGCTCGTCTCGCACAAGGCGATCGAGGTGAACGGCAAGCCCGTGAACATCCCGTCGTACCTGCTGCGCGCGGCGGACACCATCACGGTTCGCGAGAAATCGCGCGCCCAGCTTCGCATCAAGAGCTCGCTCGACCTGGCGGAAGCCAACGGATTCCCGAGCTGGGTCGAGGTCGACCCGAAGAGCTTCAAGGGCGTTTTCAAGAGCGTGCCTGACCGCGCGGAGATCGCCTCCGACGTGAATGAGCAATTGGTGGTCGAGCTCTATTCGAAGTAATCGCTGCCCGAAGCCACGGCAGCAGGCTCGCTCCCTCAAACGACACTGGCAGAGGCCTCTCGCATGCAAAGCAACGCCACGAATTTCCTGAAGCCCCGCATCATCGACGTGCAGAACCTTTCCCCCACGCATGCCAAGGTGGTGATGGAGCCGTTCGAGCGCGGTTACGGGCACACGCTCGGCAACGCGCTGCGCCGCATCCTCCTGTCCTCCATGCCCGGCTACGCCGCCACGGAGGTGAAGATCGCCGGCGTCCTGCACGAGTACTCGACCATCGAGGGCGTGCAGGAGGACGTCGTCGACGTGCTCCTGAACCTGAAGGGCATCGTGATGAAGCTGCACGGCCGCGGCGAAGTCAGCCTGAAGTTGAAGAAGGACAAGCCCGGCCCGGTCACGGCCGCCGACATCGAGCAGACCCACGACATCGACATCATCAACCCCGACCACGTCATCGCGCACATCACCCAGGGCGGCAAGCTGGAGATGACGGTGAAGGTGGAGAAGGGCCGCGGCTACGTGCCCGCGACCTCGCGCCGCAGCGAGGATGCGCGCGCCATCGGCGCGATCCTGCTGGACGCCTCGTTCAGCCCGGTGCGCCGCGTGAGCTACCAGGTCGAAAGCGCGCGCGTCGAGCAGCGCACCGACCTCGATCGCCTGGTGATCGACATCGAGACCAATGGCGTCATCGAGCCGGAGGAGGCGGTGCGCTACGCCGCCAGCGTGCTCGTCGACCAGCTCTCCGTGTTCGCTTCCCTGCAGTCGACCAGCGAGGAGCGGGTCGAGAGCGCCCAGCCGCAGGTCGATCCGATCCTGCTGCAGCCGGTGGACGACCTCGAGCTCACCGTGCGCTCGGCCAACTGCCTGAAGGCGGAGAACATCTACTACATCGGCGACCTGATCCAGCGCACCGAGAACGAGCTGCTCAAGACGCCGAACCTGGGGCGCAAGTCGCTCAACGAGATCAAGGAAGTGCTGGCCTCCAAGGGCCTGACACTCGGCATGAAGCTCGAGAACTGGCCGGTGGCCGGTCTCACGAAATAGGGGCGCGGCCGGCCCCCGCGCCGGCGGCACCCCACGTCACCCACACAAGACCAATAAGGCCGCATAGGCCAAGAGAGTCGAAAGGAACCTGCAAATGCGTCACCGCCACGGACTACGCAAGCTCAACAAGACCAGCAGCCATCGCCTGGCGATGCTGCGCAACATGACGGTTTCGCTCTTGAAGCACGAGGCGATCCGCACCACGCTCCCGAAGGCGAAGGAACTGCGCAGGGTGGCCGAGCCCATCATCACCCTCGGCAAGAACCCCACGCTCGCCAACAAGCGCCTCGCGTTCAACCGCCTGCGCGATCGCGACATGGTCGTCAAGCTCTTCGACCAGCTGGGCCCGCGATACAAGGACCGCAACGGGGGCTACCTGCGCATCCTGAAGTGGGGCTTCCGCCAGGGCGACAACGCGCCGATGGCGCTGGTCGAGCTGATGGACCGCCCCGAGCAGCCCGAGGGTGCCGCGAAGGAAGCAAAGGCGGCCTGAGTCCGCCTCGGCACGCGCACGGAAAAGCCGGCCTCTGGCCGGCTTTTTCACTTCCGGACCGGCCCTAGAGCAGGACGATGATGCGGTAGTCGTTCACGTTAGTGCGCGTCGGTCCCGTCACCACGAGGTCGCCGAGCGGGGCGAAGTAGCTCCAGGCATCGTTTGCCGCGAGCAGCCGCGTCGCGTCCAGGCCCAGCGCGCGGGCGCGGACAAGCGAGTCGGGCGTGGCGATTGCGCCGGCATTGGACTCGGCGCCGTCGATGCCGTCCGTGTCGGCGGCAAGCGCCCAGGTGTCCGCCAAACCGTCGAGCTCGCGCGCGAGCGAGAGCAGGAACTCGCTGCAGCGCCCGCCCTTGCCGCCGCTGCCGCGCAGGGTGACGGTGGTCTCCCCCCCGGAGATGAGGGCCACCGGCGGCTTCATGGGGTGCGCATGCAGCCGGATCTGCCGGGCGAGCGCCGCATGGACCTTGGCGACCTCGGCGGCCTCTCCGGTGACGCTGTCGCCCAGCACCATGGGCGTGATGCCGCGTTGCTGCACGAACGCGGCCGCGGCCATCAGGCTGCGGTGCGCCGTTGCGATCACGCGTACGTCGACCCGGTTGAATCCCTGGTCACCCGGCTTGGGCGTTTCCGGAATCTCCCCGGCAACGCCCCGCGCGAAATGGCGGGCGATCGCGGGCGGAGGGGTCACGCGGAAGCGCTGCAGGATGTCGGTCGAATCCCGGTAGGTCGTCGGGTCCGGCGAACACGGGCCGGATCCGATGTGCGTGGGGTCGTCGCCGGTCACGTCGGAAATCACCAGGGCGAGCACCCCGGCACGCGTCGCGAGCGCAAGGCGCCCTCCCTGGATGGCCGAAAGGTGCTTGCGGATCGTGTTCATGTCCTGGATCGGGGCACCGCAGGCGAGCAGCTCGCGCGTGACTGACCGCAGGTCGGCCATCGCGATGCCGGCGACGGGAAGCGAAAGCAGGCTCGAGCCGCCGCCCGAGACGAGGACGAGCAGCAGGTCGTCCTCGCCCAGCGCCGAGGCGCGATCGAGGATCTCCTGCGCAGCCTTTTCTCCCGCCGCGTCGGGAACGGGGTGGCCCGCCTCGACGACGCGGATGCGCCGCGTGGGAACGCCGTGGCCGTAGCGGGTGATGACCAGCCCCTCGAGCGGCGAGTCCGCGGGCCAGTGCGCCTCGACCGCCGCCGCCATTGCCGCCGCTGCCTTGCCCGCGCCCACCACGAGGGTACGCCCTGGCGGCGGCGCCGGCAGGTGTGCGGGGACGATGGCGAGCGGATCGGCCGCCGCGAGCGCAGCCTGGAAGCTGCCGAGCAGCAGTTCGCGCGGATTCATCACGCGGAAGCCTTGCGCTTGGCCGCGGGAGCCAGCGCGCCCGCCAGGAAATGCCCGGTGAAGCTCGATCGCGTGGCGGCGATCTCCTCCGGGGTGCCCTGGGCGATGATGCGGCCGCCGCCATCGCCGCCCTCGGGACCCAGGTCGATCACCCAGTCGGCCGTCTTGATGACGTCGAGGTTGTGCTCGATCACCACGACCGTGTTGCCGTGGTCGCGCAGGCGGTGCAGCACGCGCAGGAGCATGTCGATGTCGTGGAAGTGCAGGCCCGTGGTGGGCTCGTCGAGGATGAAAAGGGTGCGCCCGGTGTCGCGCTTGGAGAGTTCGAGCGCCAGCTTCACGCGCTGCGCCTCGCCGCCGGAGAGCGTCGTGGCGCTCTGGCCGAGACGCACGTAGCCCAGGCCCACCTCGGTGAGCGTCTGCAGCTTCCTGGCGATGGCCGGCACCGACGCGAAGATCTCGTGGGCCGCCTCGACCGTCATGTCGAGCACCTCGCAGATGTTGCGGCCGCGGTAGCGTACGTCCAGCGTTTCCCGGTTGTAGCGCTTGCCGTGGCACAGGTCGCAGGTGACGTAGACGTCGGGCAGGAAGTGCATCTCCACCTTGATCACGCCATCGCCCTGGCACGCCTCGCAGCGGCCCCCTTTCACGTTGAAGGAGAAGCGTCCGGGGCCGTAGCCGCGCGCGCGCGATTCCGCCGTTCCCGCGAAGAGGTCGCGGATCGGCGTGAAAAGCCCAGTGTAGGTCGCAGGGTTGGAGCGCGGCGTGCGCCCGATCGGACTCTGGTCGACGTTGATCACCTTGTCGAAGTGGTCCAGCCCGTCGATCGAGTCGTGGTCGGAGGGCTCCGTGGCGGCGCCGTACAGGTGCCGCGCCGCCGAGGCGTAGAGCGTGTCGTTGATGAGCGTCGACTTGCCCGAGCCGGAGACGCCGGTCACGCAGACGAAGAGGCCGACGGGAATGTCCACCGTCACGTCCTTGAGGTTGTTGCCGCGCCCGCCGGCCACGCGCAGGACGCGCTTGGCGTCCCGGCGGTGGCGGCGGGCGGGCAGCGCGATGGCGCGGCGCCCCGACAGGTACTGCCCGGTGAGCGAGGCCGGATTGCGCTCGATCTCGGCCGGCGTGCCCTGCGCGACGATCTCGCCGCCGTGCTCTCCGGCACCGGGGCCCATGTCGACCACGTGGTCGGCGGCGTGGATGGCCTCCTCGTCGTGCTCGACGACGATGACCGAGTTGCCGAGGTCGCGCAGGCGCTTGAGGGTGTCGATGAGGCGCGCGTTGTCGCGCTGGTGCAGGCCGATGGAAGGCTCGTCGAGCACGTACATCACGCCCGTGAGCCCGGAGCCGATCTGGCTCGCGAGCCGTATGCGCTGCGCCTCGCCGCCGGAGAGCGTGTCGGCGGAGCGCGTGAGGGAGAGGTAGTCGAGGCCGACGTCGTTCAGGAAGCGGATGCGGTTGGCGATCTCGCGCAGGATCTTCTCCGCGATCGCCTGCCGGTTGCCCGAGAGCTCGAGGCCCTCGAAGAAGGGTTGCGCGTCCTTGAGCGGCATCGCCGAGGCTTCCTGGATGCTGCGCCCCGCCACGCGCACGTGGCGCGCCTCCAGCCGCAGGCGCGCGCCGTCGCACTCCGGGCAGGTGCGGTTGTTGAGGTACTTCGCCAGCTCCTCCTTCACCGCCGCCGAGTCCGTCTCGCGGAAGCGCCGCTCGAGGTTGGGCACGATTCCCTCGAAGGCGTGCTCGCGCACCGCTGACTTGCCGCGTTCCCCGGGATAGCGGAAGGCGATCTTCTCGCCGCCGGACCCGTCCAGGACCACCGCCTGCGCCTCGCCCGGCAGGTTCTCGAACGGCGTCTCGACGTCGAACCCGTAGTGCTGCGCGAGGGACACGAGCATCGAGAAGTAGAACTGGTTGCGCCGGTCCCAGCCGCGGATCGCGCCGCCCGCCAGCGACAGGTGCGGGAAGGCCACCACCCGCTTCGGGTCGAAGAACGTGACCTGGCCCAGCCCGTCGCACTTCGGGCAGGCGCCCATGGGGTTGTTGAAGGAAAAGAGCCGCGGCTCGAGCTCGGGCGCGGAGAAGCTGCAGTGCGGGCAGGCGAACTTCGCCGAGAAGAGGTGCTCGCGGCCCCCGTCCATCTCGACGGTGAGGGCGCGCCCGTCGGCGTGCCGCAGCGCGGTCTCGAACGACTCCGCGAGGCGCTGCCTGGCGTCCGCCTGCACCTTCAGCCGGTCGATGACGATCTCGATGGTGTGCTTGCGGTTGCGCTCGAGCTTCGGCAGCTGGTCGATCTCGTGCACGGCGCCGTTGATGCGCAGGCGCACGAAGCCCTGCGAGCGCAGCTCCTCGAAGAGCTCGGCCTGCTCGCCCTTGCGCGCGACCACCAGCGGCGCGAGCACCATCACGCGCGTCGCCTCGGGCATCGCCAGGACGTGGTCGACCATCTGCGAGACGCTCTGCGCGGAGAGCGCGATGCCGTGTTCCGGGCAGTGCGGCTCGCCCACGCGCGCGAAGAGCAGGCGCAGGTAGTCATGGATCTCGGTGACCGTGCCGACCGTCGAGCGCGGGTTGTGGGAGGTCGCCTTCTGCTCGATGGAGATCGCCGGCGACAGTCCCTCGATCAGGTCCACGTCCGGCTTTTCCATGAGCTGCAGGAACTGCCGGGCATACGCGGACAGGGACTCGACGTAGCGCCTCTGCCCCTCCGCGTAGAGGGTGTCGAAGGCGAGCGAGGATTTCCCCGAACCGGACAGGCCGGTGATCACCACGAGCCGCTCGCG
Organism: uncultured Lysobacter sp.; assembly: GCA_964579785.1. Lineage (GTDB taxonomy): Bacteria > Pseudomonadota > Gammaproteobacteria > Burkholderiales > Usitatibacteraceae > FEB-7. The sequence continues at coordinate 12,411 of CAZOIB010000214.1, forward strand.
CGGGATGTCGAGGTGGACGTTCTTGAGGTTGTGCGTGCGGGCGCCGCGAATTCGGATATGGTCCATGCCCGGTATGAAGTGTGGTTCCTTGTGGTTCCTGGCGCCCCGGTCCGCGACGGCGGTCCGCGAGGGCAATCTGCTAATATACCTGAGCGTCCTTTCCCGTTCGAATCCCCCCCAGTGACCCCTTCTCCGGTCCGCATGAGCGCGGAGGAGCTCCGGGCGAGCTTTTCGCTCGCCTCGATCTTCGGCCTGCGCCTGTTCGGCATGTTCATCATCCTGCCGGTGTTCGCGCTCTACGCGGAGCGCCTGCCCGGCTGGGA
>CAZOIB010000215.1:0-7539 GCA_964579785.1 uncultured Lysobacter sp.
TCGCCGGCGCCGCGCAGCAGGATGCAGCGCACCGCATCGTCGGCGCCGAGCTCGAGGAAGACGTCGCCCAGCCGCGACCACATCGGCTTGGTGAGCGCGTTGAGCTTCTGCGGACGGTTCAGGACGACGGTGGCGATGTCGCCGTCGCGCTCGACCAGGATCGTGTCGGTCATTCGCTTACCTGTAGAAGATGTTGACGAGGCCGAGAGTCACGACCGGCACGTAGGTCACCAGCAGCAACGTGAAGATCAGCACCCCGATGAACGGGATGTTCGCCTTGGTCACGTCCCAGACGCTCTCCTTCGCGATCGAGCAGGTGAGCAGCAGGACGCTCGCCACGGGCGGTGTCTGCTGGCCGATGGCGAGGTTGAGCGTCACGATCACGCCGAAGTGGACCGGATCGATCCCCGCCGCGCTCACCACCGGCATCACGATCGGGACCACCAGGATGATGGCCGCGGCCGAGTGCAGGAACATGCCGATGATGAAGAAGAAGACATTGAGGATCGCGAGGATGGCCCACTTTTCGTTGGTGACGGAAAGCATCGTCGCCGCTATCTTCTGCGGAAGCTGCACCTCGGTGAGATAGAGGCCGAGCAGGGCCGAGGCGGCCACCAGCAACATCACGGCCCCGGTCTGCACGGCGCCGTCGATGATCGCCTCCCGCAGCCGCCCCCAATCGAGCTCGCGGTAGACCAGGCCGCCCACCAGGAGCGAAGCCACCACGGCGAGTGCCGCGCCCTCGGTCGCCGTGACGATGCCCCCGAAGATCCCGCCCAGGATGATGACGGGCAGCGTGAGCGCCCAGAATGCCTTCCTGAAGGCGCGCCAGAGCTTGCCCCACTGGAAGATCTCCTCGACCGGCCAGTTGTACCGGACCGCGTACCAGTAGCACAGGCCCATGAAACCCAAACCCGTCAGCAGGCCGGGCACGATGCCCGCCACGAACATCTGCACGACCGAGGTGCCCGCCATGACCGCGTAGAGGATCATGGGAATCGACGGCGGGATGATGATCGCCAGCGTCGCCGTCGAGGAAGTCACCGCGGCCGTGAAGGGACCCGGGTAGCCGCGCGCCTTCATGGCCGGCATGATGATGGAGGCGGTGGCGGCCACGCCCGCGACGGCGGATCCCGAGATTTCCGCGAAGAACATGTGGCTCAGCACGTTCACCTGCGCGAGCGCCCCCCGCATCCAGCCGACGAGCGCCTGGCAGAAGTCGATCAGCCGGTGCGAGATTCCCGAGGTGTTCATGATCGCGGCCGAGAGGATGAACAGCGGGATCGCGATGAGCGGGAAGCTGGTCGCTCCCTGGTAGAGCGCCAGCGGCACGTTGGGCAGGCTCGCGAATCCCTGCGTCGTGAGCATCGCCACGACCGACGCGATGCAGAGCGCCACGGCGATCGGGACATTGATCAGCACCAGCGCGACGACGCACAGCAGGACGAGGAACCCGGTCATGCGTGCCCCCCGGCCGCCCCGTGCTCGCGGCGCGCTTCGCGCAGCACCTCGGGGAACACCAGCAGCTGGCCTGCCACGAAGAGGACGGCGCTGACCGGGATCACCGAGTTCGCATAGGCCACCGAGACTTCCGGGAGCGATACGAGCCGGTCCGACGCCAGGATCTCGAGGATCGCATAGCCCACCCAGGCGAGCAGCACGAAGAAGGCCATCGTGCACAGCTGCGCCACGACGGCGGCGACCACCCGCGGGCCGGGAGGCAGCATCCGCACGATCTCGGGCACGCCCATGTGCGCGTGCTTGAGGACCGCCAGCGCGGCGCCGTAGAACGTCACCCAGGCCAGCAGGATGGTGGCGACCTCGTCATACCAGACGAGGGAGTGGCCCGCGTAGCGGAAGACCACGCCCGTCACCACCTCGGCGGCGAGCGCGGCCATGAGCGCGATGCAGACCCACTCGAGGAAGCGCTCGTATCCGCGCCGGAACGCCTGCAGCGTCATCCCCTACTTGCCCAGCGCGATGGCGCGGTCGATCACGGCCTTGGAGCCCGCGACTTCCTTGGCGAATTCCTCGTAGACGGGCTTCGAGGCGGCGACGAAGGCATCCTTGTTCGGGACGTTCGACTTCACGCCGGCGGCGGTGATCTTGCCCAGCAGCTCGGTGTCGCCCTTCTCGGCCAGGTCGTAGACGTAGGCCTGCGTTTCCTTCGCCGTGTCCTCGAGGATCTTCCTCACGTCCGCGGGCAGGGTGGCCCACTTCTTCGCGCCGACGGTGGCGTAGGCCGGCGTGTAGACGTGCCCGGTGAGCGAGATGTACTTCTGCACTTCCTGGAACTTGGCGCTGGTGATCTGGGTGAACGGGTTTTCCTGGCCGTCCATGACGCCCGTCTGCAGGGCCGTGAACACTTCGGAGAACTTCATCGGCGAGGGATTCGCTCCGTAGGCCTGGAACATCTTCACGCGCCACTTGCCCTCGGGCACGCGCAGCTTGATGCCCTTCAGGTCCTCGGGCGTGTTGATGGGGCGCTTCGAATTGGTGATGTGGCGGTAGCCGTTCTCCCACACGGCGATGACCTTGAGACCCTTCTTCTCGGCCTCCGGGGCGATCGTCGGCCAGAAGACGTCCTTCTCGATGCGCGCCATGTGCTTCCGGTCCTTCACCAGGTAGGGCATCTCGAAGACGCCGACGATGTCTGCCTCGGAGGTCATCACGGTGGAGGGGAGGGCGATGTCCACGGTGCCGAGCTTGAGTTTCTGCACGAGTTCCTTGTCGCCGCCCAGCTGGCTGGAGCCGAAGACGACGACCTTCGCCTTGTTTCCCAGCTTGGCGTTGGCCCGCTTCGCGAACTCCTCGGCGGAGGCGGCGAAGAGCGAGCCGGGCTCGCCCACGTGACCGAACTTGATCTCGGTCTGGGCGTAGGCGGTGGAGGCGAGCAGGCAGGCGCATAGCGCGCCGATGAGGGTACGGGGGTTCATGAGCATCTCCTCTGGTGAGCTTTTGGGTCCGGTTTCGCGCGCTCGGGCGACCGGGCTAGGCGCAGTCTAGGCACATCGGGCCCCCGGCGTCGATGACCGGGGAAAAGGGGGTGAAATCGGTGGCACGGTGTTACGGGCAACGTTACACGCCCGGGCTGCCGCTCTGGTCCGTTGACGTAGGTCAAAAGTCCACGGGCATGGAAGAGGAAAGTCCCCCAATACCCTGCAATTCCCCCGTCCGAGGAGGCCTCATGAAACGCACCACCCTCACCGCAATCGTCCTGGCCGCCGTCGCGACCGCCGCCTGGGGCCACCCCGGGCATGGCGCCACCGGCGAAGCCCACCACTTCGTCGACCTGCTGGCCCTCGGGGGAATCGCGGCCGTCCTCGCCGTCGTGTGGGCGGCGCGCAAGTCGGGAGGAAAAGACCATGAATGACACCTTCTACAACGTGCTCCGCCGCCAGGGCATCTCCCGGCGCAGCTTCCTCAAGTTCTGCAGCCTGACGACCGCGTCGCTGGGACTCTCGCCGACGGTGGCGCCGCAGATCGCGCACGCGCTGGAGACCAAGCCGCGCACCCCGGTCATCTGGATCGAGGGGCTGGAGTGCACCTGCTGCAGCGAGTCGTTCATCCGCTCGGCGCACCCGCTCGCCAAGGACGCGGTGCTCTCGCTCCTGTCGCTCGACTACCACATGACGCTCTCCGCCGCGGCCGGCGAACAGCTGCGCGAGAACGCGCACGAGACGATGAAGAAGCACAAGGGCAACTACATCCTCGCGGTCGAGGGCAACCCGCCGCTGAACGAGGACGGGATGTACTGCATCTACTACGGCAAGCCCTTCGTCGAGGCCCTGAAGGAATACGCCAAGGACGCCAAGGCGGTCATCGCCTGGGGCTCCTGCGCCTCCTGGGGCTGCGTGCAGGCCGCCAAGCCCAATCCCACCAACGCGGTGCCGATCGACAAGGTCATCACCGACAAGCCGATCATCAAGGTGCCGGGCTGCCCGCCCATCGCCGAGGTGATGACGGCCATCGTGACCTACGTGCTCACCTTCGACCGCCTCCCCGAGCTGGACCGCCAGGGACGCCCGAAGATGTTCTACAGCCAGAGGATCCACGACAAGTGCTACCGCCGGCCGCACTTCGACGCCGGCCAGTTCGTCGAGAAGTTCGACGATGAAGGCGCGCGCATGGGCTACTGCCTCTACAAGGTGGGCTGCAAGGGCCCGACGACCTACAACGCCTGCTCGACCACGCGCTGGAACGAGGGCGTGTCCTTCCCGATCCAGTCGGGTCACGGGTGCATCGGCTGCTCCGAGGACGGGTTCTGGGACAAGGGATCGTTCTACGACCGCCTCACCAACATCCCCGCCTTCGGGGTGGAAGCGAATGCCGACAAGGTGGGCGCAATCGCCGCCGGCGTGGTCGGCGCGGCGGTCGTGGCGCATGCCGCGGTCAGTGCCATCCAGAAAGCTTCCAACAAGAGCCCCTCGAATTAAGGAGATGTGACCATGGCCGTCATCGAGACCCAAGGCTTCAAGCTCGACAACAGCGGAAAGCGCGTTGTCGTCGACCCCATCTGCCGCATCGAAGGGCACCTGCGCATCGAGTGCAACGTCGACACCAAGGGCAAGATCACCAACGCGGTGTCCACGGGCACGATGTGGCGCGGCCTGGAGGTGATCCTCAAGGGCCGCGACCCGCGCGATGCCTGGGCGTTCGTCGAACGCATCTGCGGCGTCTGCACCGGCGTGCACGCGCTCGCCTCCGTGCGCTGCGTCGAGGATGCGCTGAACATCCCCATCCCGGACACGGCGAACATCATCAGGAACCTGATGCATTCGACCCTTTACGCGCATGACCACCTGGTGCACTTCTACCACCTGCACGCGCTCGACTGGGTGGACATCGTGTCGGCGCTGAAGGCGGACCCGAAGAAGACGTCGGAACTCGCGCAGTCGATCTCCAGCTGGCCGAACTCCTCGCCGGGCTACTACCGCGACCTCGCGGCGCGCCTCACGAAGTTCGTGGAAAGCGGCCAGCTCGGCCCCTTCCGCAACGCCTACTGGGGCCACCCCGACTACAAGCTGCCGCCGGAAGCGAATCTCATGGCGGTCGGGCACTACCTCGAGGCGCTCGACTTCCAGAAGGAGATCGTCAAGATCCAGACCATCTTCGGCGGCAAGAACCCGCACCCGAACTGGCTGGTGGGCGGGGTGCCGTGCTCGATCAACGTCGACCGCGCCGGCGCGGTGGGCGCGATCAACATGGAACGCCTCAACATGGTCGGCAAGATCATCGACGACACCATCGCGTTCATCGACAACGTCTACATCCCGGACCTCCTCGCCATCGCCTCGTTCTACAAGCACTGGGGCGCCATCGGCGGCGGGCTTGCGAGCACCAACGTGATGTCCTACGGCGAGTTCCCCGACATCGCCAACGACCAGTCCAACAAGTCGCTGCTGATGCCGCGCGGCGCGATCCTGGGCGGCGACCTCTCCAAGATCCTCGGCGTCGACCTCAAGGACCCCACGCAGATCCAGGAGTTCGTCACGCACTCGTGGTTCAAGTATCCCGACGAGACCAAGGGCCTGCATCCGTGGGACGGCGTCACCGAGCCCAACTTCGTGCTCGGCAAGGGCCTCAAGGGCACCAAGACCAACATCCAGGAGATCGACGAATCCGCGAAGTACTCGTGGGTGAAGGCGCCCCGCTACAAGGGGCAGGCGGTCGAGGTCGGCCCGCTCGCGCGCTACATCATCGGCTACGCCGCCGGCAACCCCGAGTTCAAGGAGCCGGTGGACATGGTGCTGAAGAAGCTCGACGTGCCCATCCAGGCGCTCTTCTCGACGCTGGGCCGCACTGCGGCGCGCGGCCTCGAGGGCAGCTGGTCGGCGCACAAGATGAAGTACTTCTTCAACAAGCTCATGGCCAACATCAAGGCCGGCAAGCTGGACACCGCCAACGTCGAGAAATGGGAACCCGCCACCTGGCCGAAGGAGGCCAAGGGCGCGGGCTACTGCGAGGCGCCGCGCGGCGCGCTCGGGCACTGGATCAAGATCAAGGACACGAAGATCGACAACTACCAGTGCATCGTGCCGACCACGTGGAACGGCGGCCCCCGCGACGCGAAGAACCAGATCGGCGCGTTCGAGGCGAGCCTCATGAACACGACCATGGCGAAGCCCGAGCACCCGCTCGAGATCCTGCGTACCGTGCACAGCTTCGACCCCTGCCTCGCCTGCGCGAGCCACGTGATCGGGCCGGACGGCCAGGAACTCTCCCACGTGCAGGTCCGCTAAAGGGGACAGATCATGTCAGCCTGGATGGAGCAGGAAGGCCGGGACCTGAAGTTTCCCGCCTATGTCTGGGAAGCCCCGGTGCGCATCTGGCACTGGGTCATGGCGCTGGCCATGGTGGTGCTGTGGGTGACCGGGTACTTCATCGGCGCGCCGCTGCCCTCGGTACCGGGGGAGGCGAGCGACAGCTACCTCATGGGCTACATCCGGTTCGTGCATTTCGCGGCCGGCTACGTCTTCGCGATCGCCTTCCTGGGCCGCCTCTACTGGGCCTTCGTCGGCAACAAGCACGCGCGCGAGGCCTTCTTCTTCCCGATCTACCTGCTGCAGCCGTCGTGGTGGCGCGGCTTCTTCCGGGTGCTGGGGCACTACCTGTTCCTGCGCCCGAAGAACGACTGGCACCACGGCCACAACCAGCTCGCCATGGCGGCGATGTTCGGCATGTACGTGCTGGGCGCCCTGTTCATGATCCTGACCGGCTTCGCGCTCTACGGCGAGGGCCTGGGCATGGAGAGCTGGGCGTTCCGGTACTTCTCGAGCTGGGTGCTGCCGCTCTTCGGGTACAGCCAGGCGGTCCACACCTGGCATCACCTGTGCGCGTGGTACCTCTTCTGGTTCACGATCGTGCACCTGTACTTCGTGATCCGGGAGGACATCATGTCGGGCCTCACCGTGGTCTCCAGCATGATCAGCGGCTGGCGGGACAGGAAGAACTAGGCAACCCGGGCACATGCTGGCTGCACTGCACAGGGGAGGTCCAATGACCGCCGATCGGCAGGTTCGTCCCCGCCCGAAGGTGGCGGGGCGGCCGCGGTCCCGGCGCGAGCCGGTACACCCGGGGTACTTTCTCGACACGCGCTACCTGAAGCCGCTCAGGCTCACCCAGCTGGCGCTCGCCGATGCCCTCGGCATCTCGCGGCGGCGCGTGAACGAGCTGATCCGCGGCAAGCGCGGCGTCACGCCCGATACCGCCGTGCGGCTGGCGGCCTACTTCCGCACCGAACCGGAGTTCTGGATGCAGCTGCAGATGGCCTGGGACGTGCACCAGGCCATGAAGACCCTGCGCTGAAGAGCTGCCACCCACACCGTTACTTGACTGGGGTCAAAACGGCGATTCGCCCACGCCCGATGATGGACCCGTTGTAACCGCACGGGTTACAGAACGGGAGAGTCGGGTGGCGATCGACACGCTGGTGCTGGGAATCGGCAACGTGCTCTGGGCCGACGAAGGATTCGGCGTGCGCGCCGTCGCCGCGCTCAACGAGGGCTGGTCCTTTCCCGAGTCGGTCACGCTGATGGA
>CAZOIB010000216.1:0-2726 GCA_964579785.1 uncultured Lysobacter sp.
CTGACCGCGGCGGTGACCCGCTATCCGCATGCCTTTACCTCCGCGATTGCGCGGGATAACATCTTCGCGACGCAATTCCACCCGGAAAAGAGCAGCGCCGCGGGGCTTACGCTACTCGAGAACTTCTCGTCCTGGACCCCCTAAGGATCCTGACCGGCCTGCCGCCATGCTCATCATTCCCGCGATCGACCTGAAGGACGGACGCTGCGTGCGCCTCGAGCAAGGCGACATGGCGACCGCCACCGTGTTTTCCGACGACCCCGGCAGGACGGCCGCGCACTGGGCGTCGCTGGGGGCGCGCCGCCTGCACGTGGTGGACCTGAACGGCGCCTTCGCCGGCAAGCCCGTCAACGAGGCCGCCATCAAGGCGATCATCGGCGCCGTCGACCCGGATGTTCCCGTGCAGGTGGGCGGCGGCATCCGCGATCTCGACACGATCGAGCGCTACCTCGATGACGGCGTTTCCTACGTGATCATCGGCACGGCGGCCGTGAAGAACCCGGGCTTCCTGCACGAGGCCTGCGACGCCTTCCCGGGGCACATCATGGTCGGCCTCGACGCGCGCGACGGCAAGGTCGCCACCGACGGGTGGTCGAAGCTCACCGGCCATGATGTGGTGGACCTCGCGAAACGCTTCCAGGATTACGGCGTGGAGGCGGTCATCCACACCGACATCGGCCGCGACGGCATGCTGAAGGGCGTCAACATCGAGGCGACCGTGAGGCTTGCGCAGGCGCTCACCATTCCCGTGATAGCCAGCGGGGGCATCACGAACCTGGACGACGTGAAGCGCCTCTGTGCGGTCGAGTCCGAAGGCATCGTGGGCGCGATCACCGGGCGCGCCATCTACGAAGGCCGCCTGGACTTCGCGGCTGCCCAGAAGCTCGCCGACGGCGAGGCCTAGGACGGCCGCGCGTCGGCCTTCCCGCACACCCACGCGTCCATGGGCCTCGCCAAGCGCATCATCCCCTGCCTCGACGTGCATGCCGGCCGCGTGGTGAAGGGCGTCAATTTCGTGAGCCTGCGTGACGCGGGAGACCCGGTGGAGGTCGCGCGCCGCTACGATGAGGCCGGCGCCGACGAGATCGCCTTCCTCGACATCACCGCCTCGAGCGACGCCCGGGACACGATCATTCCGGTGATCGAGCGGGTGGCCGAGCAGGTGTTCATTCCCCTCACCGTGGGTGGCGGCGTGCGCAAGGTGGAAGACGTGAGGAAGCTCCTCAACGCCGGCGCGGACAAGGTGAGCATCAACACGGCCGCCGTCGACAACCCGGCCCTGGTGGCGGAGGCGGCGCGGCGCTTCGGATCGCAGGCGATCGTCGTGGCGGTCGATGCGAAGGCGAACGGGAAGGGCGGGTGGGAGGTGTACACGCACGGCGGGCGCAAGGCGACCGGGCTCGATGCCGTGGAGTGGGCGGCAAGGATGGCGTCGCTGGGCGCCGGCGAGATCCTTCTCACCAGCATGGATCGCGACGGAACCAAGTCGGGCTTCGATCTCCAACTCACGCGGGCCGTGGCGCGCGCGGTCCCGGTGCCGGTGATCGCGAGCGGAGGGGTGGGCACGCTCGAGCACCTGGCGCAGGGCGTCGAGATCGGCGGCGCGGACGCGGTGCTGGCGGCGTCGGTCTTTCATTACGGCGAATTCTCGGTGGGCGAGGCGAAGCGCTTCATGGCCGGCCGCGGCATCGAGATGCGTCTCTAGGGGGCGGCGTGGACTACCTCGATGCCATTGCCTGGAACGCCGACGGCCTGGTACCCGCGGTGGCGCAGGACGCGACTTCCGGCGAAGTGCTCATGCTCGCCTGGATGAGCCGCGAATCCCTGGCGCGGACGCTGGCCACCGGCGAGGCCGTCTACTGGTCGCGCTCGCGCGCGCAGCTCTGGCGCAAGGGCGAGACTTCCGGCCACCTGCAAAAGGTCGTCGAGATACGACTCGATTGCGATGCCGATGCGGTGCTCCTGCGCGTGCAGCAGGTCGGCGGCATCGCCTGCCACACCGGTCGCCGGCGCTGTTTCTTCAACCTGCTGGAGCGGGCGGAGGGCGGGCCGCTCTGGCGTACGACGGATCCCGTCCTGGACGACCCGGGGCGCACCGGCCATGGCAGCTGACAGGGACATTCTCGAGCGGCTCGAAGCGGCGATCGCGGCCAGGCGCGCGGCCGATCCGGCGTCCTCCTACGTCGCGAAGCTCAACGCGAAGGGGCTCGACGCGATCCTCAAGAAGATCGGCGAGGAAGCCACGGAGACGGTGATCGCCGCCAAGGCCGGGGATCGCGCCGGTGTCGTGCACGAGACGGCGGATCTCTGGTTCCATTGCCTGGTGCTGCTGGCGCGACAGGGCATCGCGGTGGCGGAAGTCCTCGCGGAACTCGAACGGCGCGAAGGCCGCTCGGGAATCGAGGAAAAGGCTGCGCGCAAGGATTGACCTGGAGGAACTGGAGATGGACGACTGCCTTTTCTGCAAGCTGGTGTCGGGAAGGATCCCCTCGAAAAAGGTGTACGAGGACGACGAGATCCTCGCCTTCCATGACATCAATCCGGTGGCGCCCGTGCACTTCCTCATGGTGCCGAAGGCGCACGTGGCCTCGCTGGCCGAATGCGGGCCGGAGCATGCCCCGGTGCTGGGCCGGATGATGGCGATTGCCGGCCGGCTGGCGCGGGAACAGGGGGCCGCGGACGGCTTCCGCCTGATCGTGAACACGGGGAGGGTGGGGCGTCAGGAC
>CAZOIB010000217.1:0-1853 GCA_964579785.1 uncultured Lysobacter sp.
CGGCGTGGATGCGCACGTGCGTCTTGCGGCGCGGCAGGTAATGGTTGGCCGGGTGCGTGCCCCATTCCGGCATCAGGGGATAGCCCCCCTCCTCGCGGATGGCGCGCGAGACCTCGCTCTGCGGATCGTGGATGTCGCCGAAGAGCCGGGCGGAGGTCGGGCAGGCCATGACGCACGCGGGCTTGCGGTCGCGCGGCTCGAGCGCGGTGTCGTAGATGCGGTCCACGCACAGGGTGCACTTCTTCATGATGCGGCCCTGCGGGTCGATCTCGCGCGCGCCGTACGGGCAGGCCCACGAGCAGTACTTGCAGCCGATGCACTTGTCGTAGTCGACGAGGACGATGCCGTCCTCCTTGCGCTTGTACGAGGCGCCGGTCGGGCAGACGGGCACGCAGGGCGGATCCTCGCAGTGCAGGCAGGACTTCGGGAAATGGACGGTCTCGACCTCGGGATAGCAGCCGACCTCGTAGGTCTGGACGCGGTTGAAGAACGTGCCCAGGTACTCCTCGCCATAGGCGTTCATGTCCGGCAGCGGCCCGGCCGATCCGGAGGTGTTCCACTCCTTGCAGCTGGTGACGCACGCCTGGCAGCCGACGCAGACGTTCAGGTCGATGACCAGCGCGAGCTGTGTCATGGCATCCGGCTCGCGCACGCACGCATGGGAATGGGGACCTTCCGGGAATACCCTGATGGCGGGATGCCTATTACGGCAGTTGCCTGGCTGCGCTGTCTATTACCGAAAGGGGGAAGCCAGCCCTACCCACATGGGGGAGTGCCGTGAAGGGTCATTTCCGGGCCGGCGGTCTGCATCCCCGGTTTTCTCGTAGAATTGCAGCCATGCAGCGAAAAAGGGGCCTTGCGTACTGGACCCCTACTGACACCCCTCCCGGAGGAGGATCACCCAGCGTGCCCAGGAAGCATCCCGATTCGGTTCGGGCCCAGGGATGCCAGCCGCGCATCCAGGTGCCGGACCCCTGCCTTCCCGCCGTCGGCGACATCGCCGCGAGCGCGGAACTGAGCGCGCTGCTCGAGCGCGGGTTGAAGGCCGTCGTCGCCCTGGCGAGCGCCCGGGGCGGCGTGATCCGGCTCGTGCCGCCGGCCGGCGGGGCGATGCAGCTCGTCTGCGCCGTCGGGTTGCCCCCGGACATCCTCGCGAGCGAGGCCCTGGTGGAAACCGACTGCGGCATGTGCGGGGCGGCGTTGCGCACCGACGACGTCCAGGTCCAGGACGCCGCCGTTCCGTGCGCCCGGCGCATGGGCGTTTTCGCCACCGGGCCCGACACGGGCCCCATGCTCGCCGTGCCGCTGCATTGCCGCGGCCGCACGATGGGAGTGCTGAACCTCTTCTTCCACCGCGGCACGCGCCTGCCCTCCGACATCATCGGCCTCGTGGGCCCGGTGTCCGAGATGCTGGACCTGGTCCTCGACAACGCGTTGCTGGAGCAGGAGCGGCTGCAGTCCACGCTCGTCGCCGAGCGCCAGATGTTCGCGAGCGAGATCCACGACTCGCTCGCCCAGGGGCTCGCCTTCATGCGCATGCGCATGAGCCTCCTGCAGGACGCGATCCGCAGCGGCAACGCCGCCCAGTCGCTCAAGTACCACCGCGACATCCACGAGTCGCTGGGCGAGGCGCATGCGGGACTGCGCCAGCTCATCACCCATTTCCGCCAGTCCGTCGATCCCCAGGGGCTGCTGCACACGCTCGAAAGCACCGCGCGCACTTTCCGGGACCGGACGGGCATCGCGCTGCGGATCGAGAACCGCGCCCGCGACCTGCGCCTGCCGGCCGAGCAAGAGGCGCAGATCTACCAGATCGTGCGCGAGGCGCTCGCCAACGTGATCAAGCACGCCGG
>CAZOIB010000218.1:0-6272 GCA_964579785.1 uncultured Lysobacter sp.
CGATGAATTGCGTCGACAGGTCGATGGTCATGATGGAGCGCGGCGGGTCATAGAGCGTGCGCGCGGCCATCGACAGCGTGATGTCGAGCAGCGACAGGATCGAACCCCCGTGCGCGGTTCCCCAGCTGGTCATGAACTCGGGACGGATCTCCATCGACATCCGCGCCATGCCCTTGTCGAGCGCCTCCACCTTCGTGCCCAGGTGCTGGGAGAAGGGGATCTTCTTCATGAACTCCGCGATGTTGTGCGCGAGCTTGTCCTGGTTCATATGATGGCCGCTCCGCCGTCGACCACGAGGGCCTGGCCGGTGATGTGGGCGCCCGCATCGGAGGCAAGGAGGACCGTGGCGCCCTTCAGGTCCTCGTCGTTGCCCAGGCGCCCGGTGGGCGTGGCATCGACGATCATCTGCTGGCCCCGGCCGAGCAGGTTCTTCGTCATCTTCGAGGGGAAGAAGCCCGGGCAGATCGCGTTGACCGTGATGCCGTGCCGGCCCCACTCGGCGGCGAGCTGCCGGGTCAGGCCGACAAGGCCGTGCTTGGTGGCCACGTAGGCCGCCGTCGGCACGAGGCGCGGGTCGTTGGCGAGCACCCCGTTCACCGAGGCGACGTTGACGATGCGGCCGTACTTCGCCGGGATCATCGCGCGCTTGGCGATCCGCTGCGTCAGGATGAACGTTCCGGTGAGGTTGAGGCCGACGAGCTTGTCCCAGCCCTCGAGGGAGTGATCCTCGGCGGGCTCGGACCAGGTCGCGCCGGCGTTGTTGATGAGGATGTCCACCTTGCCGTGCTCGGCGAGGATGGCGTCGGCCACCGGCACGATGGCCTCGCGCCGCCCCAGGTCGCAGGCTTTCGCGCTCGCGCGGACGCCCTGCTTCGCGAGGTGCGCCACCGCGGCGTCGAGTTCGTCCTGCTTGCGCGCGGTGAGCACCACCGTCGCGCCCATCTCGCCCAGCGCCTCGGCCATCTGCAATCCGAGCCCGCGCGAGCCGCCGGTCACGATCGCGACGCGCCCGGCGAGGTCGAACAGTTTCTTGACACTCATCCACGCTCCCCTAGTATGCAGGCCTCCATGTTAGCAACAACGCCAGAAAGGAACGCGCCATGCCGATGTACCTCGAGGACTTCAAGGTGGGCCAGGCCTACACCAGCCCGGCCCGCACGATCACCGAAACGGACGTGGTCGCCTTCGCCGCGCTGTCCGGCGACTACAACCCGATCCACACCGACGCGGAGTTCGCCGCGAAGTCGCAGTTCAAGCAGCGCATCGCCCACGGCATGCTGGGCCTGTCCATCCTCACCGGCCTGGGAAGCCGCAGCGGCATCCTCGACGGTTCGGCGATCGCGTTCCTCGGCATCGAGGAGTGGAAGTTCGCGGCGCCGGTGTTCTTCGGCGATACCGTGCACGTGCGCATGACGGTGGTCGACGTGCGCCCATCGTCCAAGCCCGGCGCCGGTGTCCTCAAGCGGAAGATGGAACTCGTGAACCAGAGGGACCAGGTGGTGCAGAGCGGGACCTTCGTGACGATGGTCCGCGCCCGGCCCTGAGGACGGAGCCGCCGGGGCCTACTCCGGCTTCACGCCGGCGGCCTTGATGACCTGCGCGTACTTCGGCACGCCGTCGCGGATGGCGGCGGCAAGTTCGGCGGGCGTGCTTGTCAGCGGCTCTGCGCCCGCCTTGTCGAGCGATTCCCGCGTGTCGGCCGCACCGATCACGGCGGCGATCTCGCGATTCAGACGCTCGAGGATGGGCTGGGGCGTTCCGGCGGGCGCCATGAAAGCGAGCCACAGCGAGGCGTCGAAGCCCGGGTAGCCCAGTTCCGCCACGGTCGGGACGTCGGGCAGGGAGGGCGAGCGCTTCGGCGTGCCGACCGCAAGCGCGCGTACCCGACCGGACTTTGCGTGAGGCAGCAGCGCCGGCAGGCTGCCGAAGAGCACTTCCACTTGCCCGCCCACCACGGCCGTTCCCGCCGGGCCGTTGCCGTTGTACGGAATGTGCAGCAGGTAGGTTCCCGAGGCGAGTTTCAGCATCTCCATGGCCAGGTGCGTCGTCGACCCCACGCCCGCCGAGGCGTAGTTCAGCTTTCCCGGCTGCTTCTTCGCCAGCGCGACCAGGTCCTGGAGGGACTTCGCCGGCACCGAAGGATTCACCACCAGGAGGTAGGGCGAGACCGCCATCAGGCTGATCGGCGCGAAGTCCTTCACCGGGTCGTAGTCGAGCTTGGCATAGACGCTGGGCGCGACGACATGGGTGCTGGTCGAGGCCACGCCCAGCGTGTAGCCGTCGGGCGCCGACTTGGCGACCGCGGCGGTGCCGATCGTGCCGCCCGCGCCGCCCCGGTTCTCGATGACCATCGACTGGCCGAGCCGCTCGCCGAGCTTCTGCGCCACGATGCGGGCCACGATGTCGGTCGATCCGCCCGGCGGGAACGGCACCATCAGGCGGATCGGCTTGGACGGCCACGCCTGAGCGACGGCGGAAACCGGTGAGAGCAGCGTGCAAGCTGCAGCAAGAACGAAAAGCAGGTTCTTCATGGAAAGCATCTCCTCAGTCGAGCAGTTCGGCGACCGATCTCGCATAAGCGACTGCGGCGGACGCTTCCAGAGGATGCCGCTTTTCCTTCACGACCCAGCGGCCCCCCACCATTACGTCGCGCACCAGTCTAGCGGCTCCGGAAAACACCAGGGCATTGGCGATCGCATCGCCCGAGCGCCCGGCCAGGTCGACGTCCGCGTCGTCGAGGACGACGAGATCGGCGCGCGTGCCGGCCGCGATCGCGCCCATCCTCCGGCCCAGGGCCGGGCCGCCGGCGGCGGCCTCCAGCCATAGCGTCGTTCCAACCGCCCGGGAGAGGGTTCCGACGGTGAGGTTGCGGCGCTGGGCAGTGAGGCGCTGCACGTACTCCAGCATGCGCAGTTCCTCGGCAGGATCGCGCGAGACGTGGCTGTCGCCGCCGATCCCGTACCGCCCGCCGGCCTCCCGATAGGCGGTCAAGGGGAAGATGCCGTCGCCCAGATTGCCTTCCGTCGTCGGGCACAGGGCGGCGGTGGCGCCGCATTTCGCCAGGCCGACGGCTTCCTCGGCGGTCACGTGGGTGCAATGGACGAGGCACCAGCGCCCGTCCAGGTCCATGTTCTCGAGCAGCCACTGCACCGGGCGCCTGCCGAGCGCGGCCACGCAGTCCGCGACCTCCTTCGTCTGTTCCGCCGCGTGGATGTGGATCGGATCGCCGGGCCGCAGCGCCTGCGAGAGCTCCCTCAGCGAGCCGGGGTCGACGGCGCGAAGCGAGTGCGGGGCCGCGCCCAGCCGCACGTCGGGCGTCACCTCGCGGCGCAGGTCGTCGAGGGTTCGCAGGACAAACGCGGGATCGGAGTCGAAGCGTCGCTGCCGCGCTTGCAGGGGCTGATTGCCGAAATTCGACCAGCGGTAGAGCGACGGGAGCAGCGTGACGGCGATCCCGGCCTGCCGTGCCGCAACGAGATGGCGCCGAAGCATCTCCGGCGACCGGTCGTGGACGTAGTGGAATTCGCCGACGGCGGTATAGCCGCCCTTGAGCATTTCCACATAGAGGTGCGTGGCGATGGCCTCCGCGCGCTCCGGCGTCAGGCGGTCCAGGAAGCGATACATCAGTTCGCGCCAGGACCAGAAGTCGTCGTCCGGCGCGGCGCGCACCTCGGTGAGGCCTGCCATCGCGCGCTGGAACGCGTGCGAGTGCAGGTTCGCCATGCCCGGAAGCACCGGGCCGCGCAGGATTTCGACGCCCGCCTCCGGGCCCGCCTCCTCCGCGGAGATCTGCGCAAGGTCGCCCGCGTCGTCCACGGCGAAGCGGACATTGCGGGCCCATCCCTGCGGCAGCAGCGCCTCGCGTGCGAAGTAGGTCTTCATGCCGTTGCTATCATAGCCGCATGCATGACGCAGTCTGGCTGAACGCGAACCTCGCGACCATGACCGGCGCCGCCCCCTATGGCGCGATTCACGACGGCGCCATCGCGGTCCGGGACGGGAAGATCTCCTGGGTCGGACCACGCGCCGCATGGACGGAGCGTGCCCGGCAGGAGCATGACGCGCGCGGCGCCTGGATCACGCCGGGACTGGTGGACTGCCACACGCACCTCGTCTACGCGGGCGACCGCGCCGAAGAGTTCGAATTGCGCCTGAAAGGGGCGGGGTACGAGGAGATCGCCCGCGCCGGCGGGGGCATCGTCTCGACCGTGCGGCAGACGCGCGCCGCGAGCGAAGACGAACTTGCGCGCCTCGCGCAGCGCCGTCTCGGGCAATGGCTTGCCGAAGGGGTGACGGTGGTGGAGGTCAAGTCCGGCTACGGGCTCGATCGCGACAATGAATTGAAGATGCTGCGCGCTGCGCGCAGACTGCAGGGGGCGACGGTGCGCGCCACGTTCCTCGGCGCACACGCGCTGCCGCCGGAATTCGCGGGACGTCCCGACGATTATGTCGATTTCGTCTGCGGCGAGGTGCTTCCGGCCGCCGACTGCGACGCGGTCGACGCCTTCTGCGAGGGAATCGGATTCACCCGGGCGCAGACGGAGAAGGTGTTCCGTGCATCGGCCGGGCGCGGCCTGCGGGTGAAGCTGCATGCGGACCAGCTCTCCGACCTCGGCGGGGCCGCGCTCGCCGCAAGGCACGCCGCCCTTTCCGCGGACCACCTGGAGTACGCCAACGAGGAGGGCGTCCGCGCCATGGCGGCCGCCGGCACCGTCGCGGTCCTCCTCCCCGGGGCCTTCTATTTCATCCGCGAGCGGCAGCTACCGCCCGTGGACGCGCTGCGGCGCCACGGTGTGCCGATCGCGATCGCCACCGACCACAACCCCGGTTCCTCGCCGCTGACCTCGCCGCTGCTCGCGATGAACATGGCGTGCACCCTTTTCCGGCTGACGCCCGAGGAAGCGCTCCGCGGCTTTACCCGCAATGGCGCGCTTGCGCTCGGCATGCAGGCAACGCACGGGACGCTGGAGCCGGGCAAGCAGGCCGACTTCGCCCTCTGGGACGTCCGGTCGCCGGCGGCGCTCGCCTACGCCATCGGCGCGAACCCGAACGTCGGGTCCGTCAGGGGCGGGGAACCGCGCGCAGGAATTCCTCCACCAGCGTCCTGATCTGCCGCTGGGTGGGGGCCGCAAGATCCTCCCGGTAGGGGAAGGGCGCCCGCTCGTCCATGTACGTGATTTCGGACAGTTCCAGCTGCACCGCGTGCACGCCCGCGGCCGGGTTGCCATAGTGGCGGGTGATGTAGCCCCCCTTGAAGCGGCCGTTGAGGGCCGCGGTGTAGCCCTCGATTCGCGCGAGCAGGCGCTCGCCGACGCCGGTCGCGCAGGACCTGCCCTCCGCGGTGCCGAGGTTGAAATCGGTCAGGCGCCCCTCGAAGAACCGGGGCACCTCGGAGAAGATCGAGTGCGCGTCCCACAAGAGCGCGTACCCATGCTTCGCCTTGATCGCCTGCAGCGCTTCGGCGAGCTTCGCGTGGTAGGGCCGCCAGTACGCGGCGACGCGCGCCTCGATCTCGGCGGCATCGGGTTCCGTGCCCTCCGGGTAGAGCGGCTCCTTGTGGAAGGTATCGACGGGGACCAGCGCGGTCGTGTCCTTGCCCGGGTACAGGTTGGCGCCGTCGGGCGGCCGGTTCAGGTCGACGACATAGCGCGAATGCGTCGCGACGAGCACCGAGGCGCCGAGCTCGTCGAGGAACCCGTAGAGCCGTTCCATGTGCCAGTCGGTATCGGCGACGAGCCGGGCGACGGGGGTCATGCGCGCGGCAAGCGCCTCCGGGATGTGCGTCCCGGTATGCGGCATCGAGACGAGCAGGGGCGAAGGGCCCGGGCGGAATCGGAAGACGCTATCCATTCCCAGCCTTCACGACCGCAGCATCGGCAGGTTGAGGCCGTTCGCCCGCGCACAGGCGACCGCTTCGGCGTAGCCCGCGTCCGCGTGGCGCATGACGCCGGTGGCCGGATCGTTCCAGAGCACGCGCTCGATGCGCCTGGCCGCCGCCTCGGTGCCGTCGCAGACGATCACCATGCCGGCGTGCTGCGAGTAGCCCATGCCGACGCCGCCGCCGTGGTGGAACGACACCCAGGTCGCGCCCGACGCGGTGTTGAGCAGGAGGTTCAGCAACGCCCAGTCGGACACCGCGTCCGAGCCGTCCTTCATCGACTCGGTCTCGCGGTTCGGGCTCGCCACCGAGCCGGCGTCCAGGTGGTCCCGGCCGATCACGATGGGAGCCTTCAATTCGCCCTTCCTGACCATCTCGTTGAAGGCCAGGCCGG
>CAZOIB010000219.1:0-4059 GCA_964579785.1 uncultured Lysobacter sp.
CTCGCCGTCACCGACCGCGCCACCATCGCCAACATGGCGCCGGAATACGGCGCCACGATGGGCTTCTTCCCGGTGGATGCGCGCACCATCGAGTTCTTCCGCAACACCGGGCGCACGCCTGACGAGGTGTCGGCCCTCGAGGCCTACTTCAAGGCGCAGGGACTCTTCGGCATGCCGCGCAAGGGCGACATCGACTACTCGACCGTGCTCGAGCTGGACCTCGCGACGATCCGGCCGTCGGTGGCGGGACCGAAGCGGCCGCAGGACCGCATCGACCTCGGCAACCTCAAGGCGAAATTCACGCAGCTCTTTTCCGCGCCGGCGGCGGAAAGCGGCTTCTCCAAGAAGGCCGAGGATCTCGCGCGGCGCGTCAAGACCACGGACGGCATCGACCTCGGTTCCGGCGACGTGCTCATCGCCGCGATCACCTCGTGCACGAACACTTCCAACCCGAGCGTCCTCATCGCCGCCGGACTCCTCGCGCAGAAGGCCGTCGCGAAGGGGCTCACCGTGCAGCCTCACATCAAGACGTCGCTCGCGCCTGGTTCGCGCGTGGTGACGGAGTACCTGAAGGCGGCCGGCCTGCTCTCTTCGCTGGAGAAGCTGGGCTTCAGCGTCGCGGCCTATGGGTGCACCACCTGCATCGGCAACGCCGGCCCGCTCGCCGAGCCGGTCGAAAAGGCGGTCGTGGACAACGACCTCGTCTGCGCGGCCGTCCTCTCCGGCAACCGCAATTTCGAGGCGCGCATCCACGCCAACATCCGCGCCAACTTCCTGGCCTCGCCCCCGCTCGTCGTCGCCTTCGCGATCGCCGGAACGGTGCTCAAGGACCTGGACAGCGATCCGGTGGGCCAGGGGAAGGACGGTCCCGTCTACCTGAAGGACATCTGGCCCACCTCCGACGAGGTGCAGGCGCTGATGAAGTTCGCCACCGACCCCGCCGTCTTCGGGCGCATGTATGCCAACCTCGCCGAGACGAATCCGCTGTGGAAGGGCATCGCCTCCGCCACCGGCCAGGTCTACAACTGGCCCAAGTCCACGTACATCGCCGAGCCGCCGTTCTTCCAGGGCTTCGGCATGAGCGCGGGCACGGCCAGGGACGTCAGGGGCGCGCGCGTGCTGGGGATCTTCGGCGACTCCGTCACCACCGACCACATCTCGCCGGCCGGTGCCATCAAGGACACCTCGCCCGCCGGCAAGTACCTCATCGCCAACAACGTGATGAAGCCGGACTTCAACAGTTACGGCGCGCGCCGCGGCAATCACGAGGTGATGATGCGCGGCACCTTCGCCAACGTGCGCGTGAAGAACCTGATGCTTCCCGCGAAGTCCGATGGCACGCGCGTCGAGGGCGGCGTGACGCTCCACCAGCCCGCCGGCGAGCAGATGCCGATCTACGATGCCGCGATGAAGTACATCGCCGCCGGCACGCCGACTGTCGTCTTCGGCGGCGAGGACTACGGCACGGGCTCCTCGCGAGACTGGGCCGCCAAGGGCACGCAGCTCCTGGGCGTGAAGGCGGTCGTGGCGCGCAGCTTCGAGCGCATCCACCGCTCCAACCTCGTCGGCATGGGGGTGCTGCCCTGCCAGTTCAAGGGAGCCGACTCCGCCGAGTCCCTGGGCATCAAGGGGGACGAGACCTGCGACGTGGTGGGCCTCGAGAAGGGGATCAAGCCGCAGATGGACGTGACGCTCGTCATCCACCGCCAGGACGGCACGAAGAAGGAGGTACCGGTGCTTCTGCGCATCGACACGCCGATCGAGGTCGACTACTACCTGCACGGCGGCATCCTGCCCTTCGTGCTGCGCGAGCTGGTCGCCTGATCCCGCCATCGATTTCCCGACCACCCGGCTGCAGGCTGGCCTCCTGCCGGCACATCTCACCCACCTCCTGCATCGTGCGGCGGACCGGTTCGTGCCGCGCAACGTGTTCACCTACATCTTCCTGTCCGGCTTCTTCACCCCGGGCGTCGTCTTTGCGCTCACCGTCGTCGTGGCCGCCATCTTCGTGGTCTACGAGCCGCGCTGGATGGTGACTTTCGACGACGTGCGCTATCTGCGGCCGCCCGGGTCCTGAAGCGCTCGCGCCTGGCGCGGGAAACCGCCTGATTTGCGGGAAACGGCGTCAGCCGCCTATAATCCGCGCTCATTCGCAACCGACGCCCACGGACCTCCCATGAACCGCCACGAATACACGATTTCCCCTCGCCGCGCCCTGCGCGGTGCGGCCCGTGGCGCCGGGATGTGGGCGAACGGGATCGCGCTGCGCAGCCGCGGCAAAGCCTGACACCGGGGCCGACCGCCCCGGCGCAAGTCGAGGCGGAACCCGAAGCGGCCCCACCCATCCCCGCTCCCATTCCGCCTCGCGCATTGCGCGACGCGTGAGCTCGCGCGCGAAACGAAAGTGACGCCGCCCACGAGGCGGCCGAAGAACAACATGGACACGCTCCTCGCAAAGCTGCACCCGCATCGCTGGCTCACCGGCCTCTGGCGCAACCCCGTCTTCGTGAAGCTCTGGGGCTCGCTCACCATCACCCACTTCGGCGGCCAGGTGACCTTCCTCGCGCTGCCGCTCACCGCGGCGCTGATGCTGAACGCCACTCCATTCGAGGTGGGCGTGCTCACGGCGCTCGAGGCGCTCCCCTACCCGCTCTTCGGCCTCTTCGCCGGCGTGCTGGTGGACCGCGCCAGGAAGCTCCCGGTGATCATCTGGGCGGACATCGGCCGCGGCCTCGCACTCGCCGCCGTGCCGGTGTGCGCGTGGCTCGGCGTGCTCTCGATGCCGGTGCTCTACGTCGTGGGCTTCCTGGTCGGCCTCGGCTCGGTCATCGGCTGGCCCGCCTACCAGGTGTTCATGACCGAGCGCGTGGGCCGGGACCACCTCGTCGAGGCCAACGCCAAGATCGGCATCTCCGACTCCGCCGCACAGCTGGTCGGGCCCGGACTGGCCGGCGCCCTCATCCAGTGGCTGACCGCGCCCATCGCCATCCTGCTCGATGCGCTTTCGTTCATCACCTCGGCCTGGATGCTGCGGGGCATTCCCCCGGCCGCCACGGACGCGCCGAAGCTGTCCGGCGAAAGCGTCTGGCGCGAGATCGGCGAGGGACTCATGGCGGTGTGGCGCAACCAAACGCTGCGGGCGCTCGCCTGGTCGCTGGCGATCTGGCAGATGTTCCGCCACGCCTTCGGCGCGGTGGTGATCCTCTTCGCCGCGCGCGAGCTGGGCTTCTCGGCGGGCCACGTCGGCGTGCTCTTCATGTTCGCGGGCATCGGGTCCCTCGCAGCGGCCGGAGCGGTTGCCCCGCTCAACGCGCGCTTCGGCTTCGGGCCGACGATGCTCTTCGCCCTCGGCGGGACCGGAGTCGCCTGGCTGGTGCTGGGCGCGGCGTCGGGCGGCTACCTGGTGGCGTCCTTCACCTTCGGGCTGGGCCTCTTCCTGCTCGACTTCTCGGCCATGACCTTCTTCATCAACTACCTGACGCTGCGGCAGACGGTCACGCCGGATCGCCTGCTCGGTCGCGTCACGGCGACGATGATCTGCCTCACCGTGGCCACGGCGCCGCTGGGCGGGCTGGCCGGGGGCTGGATCGCGGAGCATTGGGGGCTGCGGGCGACGATCCTGCTCGCCGGGGCGGGCGCGCTGGCGATGATCCCGCTCATGGCCTGGACGTCGCCGCTCGCCCGCATGCGGACGATGCCGACTCCCCAGGAACCGGTCGCCACGGAAAGCGTGGCCGAGGAACTGGCCGGCGACTGAGCGCAGCACGCCCCCGGGAGCGAATCCGGAGCCACCCTCCGGCGCATCCAAAAGGGCATGGACAGCACACGAACCCCCGCGCACCGGTTTGCCCGGCGCCGGGGCCACCGCCGATAATGCGGGCCGCCACGGCCCTGGGAGTCGACCATGGAGACCTCGGAAGTCCTGGTCGCCATGACGGGAATGCTGGCCAGCTTCGGCCTGCCGCTCATCGTCATCGCGATCATTCTCATCTACAAGCACCAGCGCAACCGCCTGCAGCAGGAGACGATCCTGCGCCTGGCGGAAAAGGGGCTGCCGGT
>CAZOIB010000220.1:0-16953 GCA_964579785.1 uncultured Lysobacter sp.
GGTGGGCGCCACGTTCAACGCCGCATGGCTGTGGATACTCATGCGCCGATCCGGCGCCTACCAGCCGGCGCCGGGCTGGGGCGCCTTCCTGCTCAAGGTCGCGGTCGCGCTCTACATGATGGGCGGCGTCATCTGGTACGGCATGGGGTCGGAGCAATCCTGGTTCGCCATCACCGCGGGCGCGCGCGCGCTCAAGCTTGCCGCGATCATCCTCGGGGCGATGGCCGTCTACTTCGCCACCCTCTGGGCGGTCGGCTTCCGGCTGCAGCAGTTCGTCGCGGATGGGGACAGGTTGCACGACAAATGAATCGGCACCGCCCGCCACGCCGCCAACCCCGTGCCTGAGCAACCTGTCCCCAATATGCCGCTCGCCGTCATCCGCGACCCCAGGCCGGCCACCCGCGACACGGTCCTCGCCATCGGCAGCTTCGACGGCGTGCACCAGGGCCACCGGGCGCTCCTCGACCGGGTCGTGCGCGAGGCAGGCGACTTGGGCATGGCCCCGGCAGTGCTCACCTTCGAGCCGCTGCCGCGCGAGCTCCTGTTTCCGGACCGCGCGCCGCCGCGCCTGTCCTCGCTTTCGGCGAAGCTGCATGCGTTTGCCGAGGCCGGCATCGAGATCGCCTACCTCTGCCGCTTCAACCGCGCCTTTGCCGCGCTCACGCCGCAGGAGTTCTCGCTGCGCCTGCGCGAGCGGCATGGCGCACGCCGCGTGCTGGTCGGGCGCGACTTCCGCTTCGGGGCGAAGCGCGCCGGCGACGTTGCGTTCCTCGCCGCGGAGGGCAGGCGCCTGGGCTTCGCGGTGGAAACGCACGCGACGGTGGAGGACGGAGCCGAACGGGTCTCGAGCACGCGCGTGCGCGAGGCGCTTGCCTCGGGTGACCTGGACCTCGCCGCACGCCTGCTGGGGCGGCCCTACGCGATCTGCGGCCGCGTCGTGCACGGGGCGAAGCTCGGGCGCAATCTCGGCTTCCCCACCGCCAACATCGCGCTGCCGCCCGGGCGCCCGGTGATGACCGGAGTCTTTGCGGTAAGATGCACCGGTGCGGCAACTCGCGGACTCGAGGGAGTGGCGAGCCTGGGATACAAGCCGGTCGTGGCAATGAACGGCCCGGCGACTCTCGAAGCGTTCCTCTTCGATTTCTCGGGCGACCTCTACGGACGTCGCCTCTCCATCGAGTTCCTCAAGAAGCTGCGCGACGAGGCGAAATACGCCTCGATCGACGAACTCGTGGCGCAGATCCGCAGGGACTGCGACGCGGCGCGGACCTGGTTCCGCGAAACGGGGACCTGATGGGAAAAGACGCGAACGCCGACTACAAGAACACCCTCAACCTGCCCGACACGCCGTTCCCGATGCGCGGCGACCTCGCGAAGCGGGAGCCGGCGTGGTTGCAGCAATGGCAGGAGAAGGGCCTCTACCGGCGCATCCGTGATGCCTGCCGTGGCCGCCCCCTCTTCGTGCTGCACGACGGCCCGCCGTATGCCAACGCCGACATCCATATCGGCCACGCGGTGAACAAGGTGCTCAAGGACATCGTCGTCAAGTCGAAGACGCTGGCCGGCTACGACGCGCCGTACACGCCCGGCTGGGATTGCCACGGGCTCCCGATCGAGCACCAGATCGAGAAGAAGCACGGCCGCCATCTCGAGGGCAACAAGGCTCGCGAGCTCTGCCGCGCCTATGCCGCCGAGCAGATCGAACTGCAGAAGGCCGGCTTTCGCCGCCTGGGCGTGCTGGGCGATTGGGAACACCCCTACAAGACGATGGATTTCGCCACCGAAGCGGACGAGATCCGGGCGCTGGGACGCATCTGGAAACAGGGGCTGCTCTACCGCGGACTCAAGCCGGTCAACTGGTGCATCGAGTGCGGCTCGGCGCTGGCCGAGGCCGAGGTCGAGTACGAGGACAAGACTTCCGCCGCGATCGATGTCGCGTTCGCCGCCGCCGATCCGGCCGCGGTCGCCCGGGCCTTCGGTCTCGCCGAGGCTCCCGAACGCGTCTACGCCGTTATCTGGACCACCACGCCCTGGACGCTGCCCGGCAACCAGGCCATCGCCGCCCATCCCGGCCACGCCTATGAGCTGGTCGCAACGGTTCGCGGCGCGCTGATCCTCGCGACCGAACTGCGTGACGCGAGCCTTGCGCGCTACGGGCTCACGCCTTCAGGCGTGCTCGGGCGGGCGGCCGGCGAGGCGCTCGCGGGACTCGCCTTCCGCCATCCGTTCGAAGCTCGCGACGTCCCCCTCATCCTCGGCGAGCACGTGACGCTCGAGGCGGGCACGGGACTCGTGCACACCGCGCCCGCGCACGGCGCGGAAGACTTCGAAGCGGGCGTGAAGTACGGCCTGCCGCTGGACCAGCCGGTCGATGACCGCGGCTGCTTCAAGCCGTCGGTGGCGCATTTCGCGGGCATGAACGTGCGCGACTCGGAGAAGCCCATCCTCGAGCTGCTGGCGGCCAACGCGGCACTGCTCCGCAATGAGCCCCTCCGCCACAGCTACCCGCACTGCTGGCGGCACAAGACGCCGATCATCTTCCGCGCGACCACGCAATGGTTCATCGGCATGGACAGGCCCGCGGCCCCGGGGGTGGAGATGCCCGGCGTGGACGGACGCACCTTGCGCGAGATCGCCAACCAGGCAATCGCCGACACGACGTTCTATCCGGCCTGGGGTCGCTCGCGCATGGAGGCGATGATCGCCACCCGCCCGGACTGGACGCTCTCGCGGCAGCGCAACTGGGGTGTGCCGCTCCCGTTCTTCCTCGACCGCGAGACCGACGAACTGCACCCCGAAACGGAGCGCCTGCTAGAGGCGGCCGCCGCGCGCGTGGCCAAGGGTGGCATCGAGGCATGGTTCGCGGCCACCTGCGAGGACTTCGGCGTCGACCCGGCGAAATACCGCAAGCTCACCGACACGGTGGACGTGTGGTTCGATTCCGGAACCACGCACTTCTCGGTGCTGCGCGGCCTCGCGGGCCAGAAGTGGCCGGCCGACCTGTACCTCGAAGGCTCCGACCAGCACCGCGGCTGGTTCCAGTCGAGTCTCCTCACCAGCTGCGCCATGGACGGACGCGCGCCCTACGACGCGCTGCTGACGCACGGTTTCGTGGTGGACGCCCAGGGGCGCAAGATGTCGAAGTCGCTGGGCAACGTGATCGCGCCGCAGAAGGTGTCCGACACGCTGGGCGCGGAGATCATCCGCCTCTGGGTGGCGTCCTCCGACTATTCCGGCGAGCTCTACATTTCCGACGAGATCCTGAAGCGCGTCGTGGAGAGCTACCGCCGCATCCGCAACACGCTGCGCTTCCTGCTCGCCAACACCGCCGACTTCGACGTGGCGAAGGACCTGCTGCCCCCGCAGTCCTGGCCGGAGATCGACCGCTACGCGCTCGCGATGACGCGCGAGATGGCCGGGGCCGCGGCGGCGGATTACGCCCGCTTCGAGTTCCACCTCGTGGCGCAGCGCATCCAGACCTTCTGTTCCGAGGACCTGGGCGGCTTCTACCTCGACGTCCTCAAGGACCGGCTCTATACCTGCGGGCGCGAGTCCACGGCACGGCGCGCGGCGCAGTCGGCACTGCACCACGTCACGCAAATCCTCCTGCGCCTGATGGCCCCCATCCTGTCGTTCACGGCGGAGGAGGCCTGGGCGGTGCTCCACCCCGGCAAGGAGGAGAGCCCGTTCTTCCACACCTGGAACGGCGTGCTGCCGGAGCAACCGGGCGAGGCGGCGCTCGCGGTGAAGTGGCGGCGGCTGCGCGAGATCCGCGCCTTCGTGCAGAAGAGCCTCGAGGACCTGCGCCAATCCGGCGGCATCGGTTCCTCCCTGCAGGCGGAAGTCGCGATCGCCGCACCCGAGGGCGACCGCGCGCTGCTCGAGAGCCTCGGCGCGGACCTGCGCTTCGTCCTCATCACCTCCACGGCATCGGTCGTCCCCGGCGAGGCGCTCGCCGTGCGCGTGTCTCCGAGCGGTCACGCCAAGTGCGGCCGCTGCTGGCATTACCGCGAGGACGTCGGCGCCGACCAGCGCCATCCCGGCATCTGCGGGAGGTGCGTCACGAACATCGAGGGGCCCGGCGAGGAACGCCGCCATGCCTGAGGTCGGGCACCCGGCCTGGCCGCGCTGGCTCGGGATCTCGGTTGCGGTCGCCGTTCTCGACTTCGCGACCAAGGCCTGGGTGAGCGCCGCCTTCGCCCCCGGCGAGGTGCTGGTGCTGGCACCCTTCCTCAACTTCGTCCTCTGGCACAACCCCGGGGCGGCGTTCAGCTTTCTCGCCGGGGCCGGCGGCTGGCAGCGCTGGTTCTTCGTGGTCGTAACGGTCGTCATCTCCGCGGTCCTCGTCGCGATGCTGCGCAAGAGCGGCGGCAACCGGATCCTCGCGGCCGCGCTCTCCCTCGTGCTCGGGGGAGCCGCGGGCAATCTCTGGGACCGCGTGACCCTGGGCCACGTGGTGGACTTCATCCAGGTGCATGCGGCGGGATACTATTGGCCCGCCTTCAACGTCGCCGATTCCGCGATCACGGTGGGCGTGGCGCTCATCGTCTGGGACGGCTTCCGGGACGCCCGAAAGAGTCGGGACCGTCCCTGACCATTGGAGTTGATGCCATGCCCGAACCGATGGAAGTCCTGCTCGCCAAGCCGCGCGGCTTTTGCGCCGGCGTCGACCGTGCCATCGCCATCGTCGAGCGCGCCCTCGAGGTGCATGGCGCGCCGATCTTCGTGCGCCACGAGATCGTGCACAACAAGTTCGTCGTCGAGGACCTGCGCCGCAAGGGCGCCGTGTTCGTCGAGGACCTGTCCGAGGTCCCCGCCGGCGGGACCGTCATCTTTTCCGCGCACGGCGTGCCGCTCGCCGTGCGCCGCGACGCCGAGGCGCGGGGACTGCGCGTCTTCGACGCCACCTGCCCGCTGGTCACCAAGGTGCACGTCGAGGTCTCCAAGATGCGCGAGCAGGGGCGCGAGGTCGTCATGGTCGGCCACAAGGGCCACCCGGAGGCGGAAGGCACCATGGGACAGGCCGACACGGGCATGTATCTCGTGGAGACCGAGGAGGACGTGGCGCGCCTGCAGGTGGGGAATCCCGGCAACCTGGCCTACGTGACGCAGACGACCCTTTCCATGGACGATGCCCAGCGCATCGTCGCCGCCCTCAAGGCGCGCTTCCCGGCGATCGTGGGACCGAAGAAGGACGACATCTGCTACGCCACGCAGAATCGCCAGGACGCCGTGAAGTTCATGGCCCCGCGCTGCGACGTGGTGATCGTCGTCGGGTCCACGAACAGCTCCAACTCCAACCGCCTGCGCGAAGTGGCGATGAACCTGGGGCGCGAAGCCTATCTCGTCGACAACGCGGCGGAGCTCAGGGCCGAGTGGATCGCCGGCGTGCGCACCATCGGCGTGACTGCCGGCGCCTCCGCGCCCGAGGTGCTCGTGCAGGACGTGCTGCATCGCCTGCAGGAACTCGGCGCCGCCCGCGTGCGCGAGCTGTCGGGGATCGAGGAGGCGGTCACTTTCCCGTTGCCGCGCGATATCGCAAAGGCCGCCCCGCGAACCTAGGCGCCGGGTACCTTCGGCGCGTTCGGGCTTGCCGGCGCGGGCTTGTACTTCGGCGGCGGCGGGACGTACTTCGATTTCTCGGAAAGCCCGACGCAGCGCGCCTTCGTGCCGGAAGCGGACATCCTGAATCCCGTCGCGCACTTCTGCACGCAGTAGGCGCCCTGCATCACTTCCGTCTTGAGGCAGGTGTCGAGCGCCGTCCGCAGGCGCCGCTGTGGCTCGTATTCGGGGACGGCGGCTCCTGCCATGGGCGGGAGGAGGAGCGCCGCCGCGAGCGCCGCGGCGGCACCAATCACGATCCGCTTGTTCATCATTCTCACCTCTGGAACAGCTCGCGCCAGGAAATCCGGCGCGCGGTCCCGGCCGCTCCGCCGATGTTGACCGAGAAGGTGCTCATGGCTCCGGTCGCGCCCGTCGCGATGCCCTTGAAGACGCCGCTCGGCAGGCGCACCACCACGAGACCCACCGTGATCTGGCCCACGTACCGCTGCCCCGCCGTCTCCAGGGGTGCCGACTCGAGGAACTTGCCGCACTTGTAGTTGAACTGGTAGATCCAGCTGTCGCCGCCCACGGTGCAGGTGTTGTTGTTCGGCACGTTGGAGACGACGAGGAGCGTTCCCTGCACCAGCTGCGGGTCGAGGTTGATGCGCTCGCCGGGGGACTCGTTGTCGGGGTTCAGGTCGACGTACCAGCCATCCTGGGTGGCCCAGTCGACGCAGGCGTCGGTCGTCGACCTGGTGACGGCATCCTTCACGATGAGCGAGTTCGGCACGACGTTCGCAGTGCGGAAGTTGGCGAGGGTGGTGCCGGAATCCTTGATGGCGTAGATCGCCTGGTTGTAGGCCCACGCGTTGGGCGGGACGATCGAGGCGGGATCGACCAGGTCGTCCGTTCCCAGGTAACGACCCGTTCCCACGTACACGACGGGGAAGGTTTCGATCACCGCGAGTTCCGGCCGCGTCGTGATCGACTGCGGCTTGCCGCCCGCATCCTTGAGCGTGGCGAGCAGGGTCTTGGTGGGCGGGTTGGTCTGCATGTCGAACTTCCAGACGTTGCCCAGCAGGTCGCCGCCGTAGACGTACTTCGCGGTATTGTCGTAGGCGAAGTTCTCGGCGTAGCCGCTGATCCGCGAGAAACCGGAAGGCGTCCCCGTGCTGCCATCGCCGGTGCCGACCTTGCTCAGCACCGCTCCCGTCGCCACGTCGACCACGAACAGGTAGCCCTTGCCGTCGCCCGGCGAGACGTTGTTGATCCCGGAAGTGAGCAGCGCCACCCACTTGCCGTCGCTGGCCCGCTTCGTGATGACGGGATTGCCGAAGGTGTAGCCGATGTCCTGGTCGACGATCGAGCAGACCGTGTTGTCGGAGCAGATTTCCCACAGCACCGTCGGGCTGGCCGGATTGGTCACGTCCAGGGCGTAGTAGCCGCGCCCGCCGCCGTTCAAGCCGGCCACCAGCACCGACTTCCAGCCGCCGCCATAGTAGACGTCCATCAACTGCGGGGAGCCGTCGACGTTGTACTCGTGCTGCACCGACCAGTTCTCGCTCGCGAGGCCGTGCAGCCGGTTCATCGTGAGGCGCGGGACATAGGCCCACCGCTCCTGCCCGGTGTTGCCGTCGAGAGCGTGCAGCATGCCGTCGTTCGACGCGATGAAGAGCGTGGCCCGCGTCGGCGACGAGTTGGCCGCCTGGAAGTCCTGGTAACTCGGCGTGACCGCGTCCGCGAAGAAATACTGCGGCGCGTCCAGGTAGGCCGGGGTGGCGTTCACCGGGTCGCCGAGGATGTGCTCCCGGGCGCGGAACGGCGGGTTGGTTTCCGGCGCCGCGTAGGTTTCGTGCTGGCGCTGTCCGCGCAGGTAGTTGACGAGGTTCGCGCCGCTGTCGGCGATCGCCTTCTGCGACACCGTGAGGAGCGCGCACTGCGAGAAGTCGAGGCTGCAACGGTTGTCGAAGTACGACGTTTCCGCGGCGCGCAAGCCCGAGGGCGCGGCAGTGAGGTTGGCGTAGAGGAAGGCCTTTCTCTTGCCCCCGGCCGACTCGTCGTAGGTGAAGATGTCGCGCGTGTCGGCGGCCGCGCTGGTGCGCCCGTCGAGGAGGGTCTGCGCGGACCAGACGATCGCCGGCAGCACGGCACCCGATGTCGTGTCGATGCGCCGGGCGACGATCTCGCCGTCCCACTTCACGGTGCGGAAGGTCGAGCTGTAGATGTAGTTGTCCGTCTCCGTGATGTTCGGGCTCGACGTGGCCGAGGCTGCCGCCGCCGCGGTCTGGATGTTGAGGGACGCGAGCGCCTGCTGCAGGCCCTGCGTGAGCGAGTTCGGGTCGCTCGCGCTGAAGTACTTGCCGCGCCCGTTCACGGCCGCGTGCCACAGGTCGTCCAGCGTGCTCGGCTGGTTCGACGACGGCGCCGGCCAATTGCAGACTCCCGTGGTCCAGGAGCAGGCGCCGGTGACCCCCGCCTTGATCCGCGCGAAGTCGCCGGTCGCGGCGGTCTCGTAGTCGGCCTGGTAGTCCATGAAGCCTTCCAGCCCGAGGCCGAGGGTGAAGGTGACCATGTGCTGCGCCGGGTTCTGGTCGCGCTGCGAGGTGGGGACGTTGTTCGCCGCCACCGCGCCGGCGGTGCGCAGGTCCGTCTTGTAGTAGTACGCCGCCACGTCCGCAAGCGTGCTGGACGCACCCGAGATCGCTCCGTCGTAGGCCCCGTAGGCGCGCGTCGTGTAGCCGCTGTTCACGTTGTCGACGTTGCCAATGGACGAGAAGCTGTCGTTCCAGTAACCGTCCGTCGTGAGGAGGGCGAAGTTCTGCTGGCACGAGTACTCGACCGGGTCGGGCTTGGTCGCGCCGGAAATCATCCCCGAGTTGATGCCGTCGGTGAGGCCCATGTAATGCCGCCCGATGCGGTGCAGCGCGGTGCGGTTGGGCGTGGAACCGTTGGTGCTCTGCTGGTAGACCTTCGTGTACCAGGCCTGCTTCTGCGTGCCGTCGAACTTGAGGATGGGCTGGTACTTGTTGTCGGTGACCGGGTTGTTGGGGTTGATGGTGATGAACCCGATCTTGAAGCGGTCGTCGATGGCGAGGAAGGCGCGGCCCGTGGCCGTCTTCATCAGCGCCATGCGCGTGCGGTAGTAGCTGTACCAGTTGGCGAAGTTCTGGATCTCCTCGGCGTAAGTGCAGCTGCCTGCGGCCGCGCAGTCGGTGCGCACGGAAGACGCGCCCTTGGGATACGTGGCGGTGGCGGGAACGATGTCGACGCGCTTGAAGCGGCCGTAGCGCACGTACTTGTAGGTGGACGAGTCGTACTTCTTCTTGCAGCGTGCCGTGGCCGGGCTGCCGGAGTTGCCGGAGATCGCCGTCGTGGCCCGCGCGTCGGTGGCCGACTTGCACCAGCGGACGGGGGCGGCGATGGTGTTCGGAGACCCTGGCGAAGCGCCGGCGGCGTTTGCCAGCACGCAGTTCACCAGGTTCACGTCGCTGCAGTACTCGTGCGGCTCGATGTTGTAGTAGTGCGCGTTGGAGGTCTTGATGAGGACCTTGTTGTAGTACGCCTTGGTCGGGAAGCCGACGTTGCTGCCGGTGTCGCCCCAGTAGAGGAAGTAGTTCGTCGTGCCGGCGAACGGGGTCACGTTGTGCTGGCCGTTCTTGCGGCACTTGGCCGTGTCGGTGAGGTCGGCCGCGCTGGGGCTGCCGGTGTTGCAGTAGAGCACCTCCCAGAAGGCGTTCGTGAGGTTCCTCGTGGCCCCGCCCAGGTAGTAGTCTTCCGACGCCGCGGTCGGCGTGGCGTTGCCGAGGCTGGTGCCCTCGAAGTCGATGGCCGGGGCGTAGGTGATGTTGGGGTTGTACCAGATCTTGTTGAAGCCCGCCGCGTAGAAGGGCGCCTCGCCGTAGTCCGTCGGCGCGCTGCTGGACGAGCTGTCCGGGTCGTTCTGGTCGTTGCCGCACTGCCAGCCGCTGCTGGAGCTCGTGCCGCCCGGGCCGATGCACGAGGAGGACGTGCACTTCTTGCAGTTGTAGAGGGTGTCGCCGCCGCTGGTGCGGAAGATGTTGTCGGGCATGTAGTTCCACGCCATCGACCCCGAGTCGTCCAGGACGTACATCAGGTTCGGCAGCACGGCATCGGACGGGGAGTTCGCGAGCGGCACGTTGGCGAGGTCGGCAACCTCCGCCTCGGCCCGGTGTGCGCCGGCAAGCACGACGAGGGCGACCGTGCAGACCGCAGTCGTGAAGCGCCGGAGGGGGACGGGAAGTCTCATGCGATGTACTCCTTGGGGTGCAGATTGCGGGGTCAGGTTGCGCCAACGGAGACGAGCAGGCTGCTCTGGATCACGCTCACGGTATCCCGGGGGCCGTCCACGCGCGTCGTCACGCGGTAGTAGTACTGCGGCGTGCCCAGGAAGACCGGCGAGCCCACGGCCATGCTGCCGCCGGTGGCCGCCGTGCTGGTGCCGAAATAGAGCGCGCAGCCGCCGCCCGGGGGACCCGCCGCGTTGCAGAGGCGGTGGATCTGGTAGCGCACGACGTTGCCGGCGGCGTCCGGCGTGCCGCCGTTCACCACGAAGGAATTGGCCCAGGAGTCCATGCTGAACCAGTCCGGCTCCGGCAAGCCCGGCACGATGGCGGCGGAGTAGCCCGCGCTGGGATTGTCGCTGTGCAGGTTCTGGCCGGCACTGTTGGCCACGAGCCAGGCCGCCGCCTCCTGGGTGCCGCGGTCGGCGACGGAAACGGCCGACTGCTTGAAAGCCATGTTGCCCGCGACGACCAGGGCCGTGTCCACGGAGCGCATGAGGGCGATGCCCGCGAGCGTCATCGCCACCAGGACGATGAGCGCGATGAACAGCACGAGACCGCCCTCGGTACGGCGGGGGCCGCGCGCACGGGCGGGAAGAGTGACGGCAGGGCGGGTCGGCATGACGGGGCTCATGGTAGCGATGGCGTTCAGCTCGGCTGCGCGAACCAGACCATGTTGCGCAGGGGCACGTTCACCTCGAAGGTGCGATAGCGGAAACAGCGCCAGTCCGGGTCCGCCGAAATGTCGAGGTCGATCCCGGCCGGCGGCGACGCAGCCACCCACTTGGGATTCGTGACGGTCGTGTTGCACACGCCGGTGGCGGGGTCGGGGCGCTCCGGCGTGATGCTGCGGGCGACGACGACCAGCCGCACGGCGATGACCTTGGCCCAGTCGGCTGCCACCGCCCCCACGGGCATGGCATCGCCCCACTGGTCCGCGCTCCCGGGCACCGTGGCGATGGTCGCCACGCTGGCCGAACCCGGGGCGACACGGCCGTCCCCGTTCGCGTCGAAGCCGTATTGCGCCTGCAGCTGCACGATGCCGTCGGAGAGCGCGACCGTTGCCGCGGCCGAACCGGGCGTCAGCAGGTCGATGGCATTGAGCTGACCCGCGGTGATGGCGTAACGCACCACCACCGGTCGCGCGCCCAGGTTGTAGAGCCTGCCGCCGCTCGAAGTGGCATCCACGTACGGGCCGTACAGGGTGTTGTTGGGCGCCGGCAGGCCGCCCGGGCGGTTGAAGCGCGTCGCCTCGACCTGGCCCAGAAGATTGGTGAAGGTGCCGCTTGCGCGATTGACCCACAGCGCGTTGGTCGAGGAAGCCTGCGCCAGCGTGCAGGGCTTGGCGTTCTCCGCCGCGATGAGGACGTCGCCGGGACGGAAGCCGTAGATGTTCCTGACCTGAAAGGGGGCGGCCGCGTCGGGCTGGATCGGGTTGGTGAGCTTTTCCGGGGCGAAGAAGAGGTCCGCGTCGCCGTAGGCGATGGTGATGGTATCCGGAGCGCCGGCGGCGCCATCGACGATGCTGACCGGCAACAGCGGGAAGCTGATGGCCTGGGAGGTCTGCTCGTTCCAGCCGTTGGTCTGGCAGCCCAGGAGCGGCAGGTGCGCCAGGCCGAACCCGGCGGTGCGCAGGTCGCGCTCGACCTGGAAGAGCGCGAAGACGCCGTTCTGCTGCGCGTCACCCGCGCCGGTGGTCGTGCGCTTCTGCCCTTCGGAGACCGCGAAGACCTGGAAGATGACGACCGTGCCGATCAGGCCGATCAGCACGCCGACCAGCATTTCCACGAGCGTGAAGCCGCGGGAGGCGCGACGGTTGGAGGTTCTCATGACGGGCATCCGGGGTTCGCCTCAGGGATCGCTGATGAAGGCGACCGCGACGTGGTTGCTGGCGGTCGGCGCATCGGGGGCGCGCCAGCGGATCGTGACGGTCACCTGGCGCCCTCCCGAGGCCGGCGTGACGATGGCGATGTCCGGCGGATTGGCGGCCGCGCCGGGCAGGAGCGCGTTGATCTTGGCGACCCAGGCCTGCGTGTTGGCATTGGTCCCGACCCCGGAGGACACCGCGTAGGTGGCGAGGTTGGCGTAGTTGGCGCCGCGGTCCACCCAGGCTTCCGC
Organism: uncultured Lysobacter sp.; assembly: GCA_964579785.1. Taxonomy (GTDB): domain Bacteria; phylum Pseudomonadota; class Gammaproteobacteria; order Burkholderiales; family Usitatibacteraceae; genus FEB-7. Next base: position 11,964 of record CAZOIB010000220.1, read on the forward strand.
GAGGATCTCGTTGGCGAGGAAGGCGGCCTCCGTGCGGTAGCGCGCGTTGGAGACGGTGCTCACCGAGATCGCCTGCATCGCCACCAGGGCGAGGACGCCCAGCGAGAAGATGAGGATGCCGATGAGGGCCTCGAGGAGGACCACGCCTTGCTGCTGGTGGGCAATCCGTTTCATGTCCGGCTCCCTAGCACGCGCGCGGATCGCCCGCGGCGACCTTCGGGTCGCACATCCGGTACGCGCCACCCGGGGGGATGATGATCCTCAGGTTGCGGCGGTCGGCGACGACGGTGATCAGCACGTTGTCGATGTCCACTTGCGTGAGCGTGGGGGTCGCGTCGGCGTTCGCGACCACGCGCCCGAGCGAGCTGAAGGTGACGGTGTCCGCGTCGCCCGGCGTGCGCGTGAGGGTCGCGTTGGGCGTGCCTTCGTTCCCGGAGCGGCTCTGCAGCGCATTGTCGTCCGGGCTGCTGGAGAGGTTCACGCGCCACTGGGACGTGTCGCCGCTGTCGAGCTTGAACTGCACGCTCACGTTGCGGCGCACCGCCTCGTTCTTCGCCGTCTGCAGGCCGTTCAGGATCGACTCGGCGGCGGTGCGGATCTGCGTGTTCTGGATCCAGGTGTTGAACGCGGGCATGCCCAATGCCATCACGACCCCGAGGATCGTGATGGTGATCAGGATCTCGATGATCGAGAGGCCCGCCTGTGCCGCGCGACGCATCAGCAGTGGCCCTTCTTCGACACCCAGCAGTCGGCGGGCAGGGTGCCGGGTTCCCACCCGGACTTCGTCGCCGTGGTCCGGCGGATGTTCTGCTCGTTCAGGGTCAGGACGAACCCTGCGGTGCGATCCTTTCCGGTTGCCGTGACCACGTAGGTCTGCGCGGCACCCGCGCACGCGAAGTCGAAGTGCTTTGCCGTAGCGGGCGCGGCCGCACCGCAACCATTCAGCCCGCCGCCGAGGTAGGTGCGGTTGTCCTGGTAGAACTGCTCCATTTTCACGCGGAAATCGGCCAGGCCCGCATGCGCCTCGATGAGCGCACTGCGCGTGACGTAGTCCCCATACTGCGGTATCGCGATGGCCGCGAGTATCCCCACCATCGCGACGACGATCATGATCTCGATCAGGGTGAAACCGAGCGCTTTCTTCATTTTGATCCTCCAGGACGAAGCCAATTTAGGGAAAGCCGGCGCCGCGCGCCATTCCGCCCGATGGCAGGCGGGCGGCGCCCGACGAACGGCGGGCGCCGCCCGCTCCGGCCATCCGCCGCGGTGCCCGGGCCTCGCGAAAGGCGGGCTCTGCGGCTATAATGCCCGACTCGCGTGCTGTTGTAGCTCAGTTGGTAGAGCAACTGATTCGTAATCAGTAGGTCGGTGGTTCGAATCCACTCAACAGCACCAACCCCCTTTCCTCTCGCAACGCCGGATCAGAGCCTGAAATCTTGCGGAGCACGCGATGCCGTTGACGGTGCAGGAAATCCTCGACGACAAGCTCGGCCAGGGCGGCCGCTCGATCGGCCTGGGACCCGACGCCCCGGTGCGCGAGGCGGTCGCCACCATGGTGCGCGAGAACATCGGCTCGGTGGTGATCATGGAGAACGGCAACCTCGCCGGGCTCCTCACCCTGCGCGAGGTGGTGCAGGGGCTGGCGAGCCGCGGCGCGGCCCTCCTCGACACGGCCGCGCGCGACGTGATGAACGCCTCGCCCGTCATCGTGCAGCCCGCCGATTCCGCCGACGGCCTGCGCTCGATGATGACCGACCGGCACGTGAGCCACGCCGTGGTGGTGGGCGAAGGCGGGCTCGCGGGGATCATCTCGTTCCACGACATCGCCCGCAGCGCGGTGAAGGACGTCGCCTTCGAGAACAAGCTCCTCAAGCAGTACATCAAGAACTGGCCGCAGCCGTAGCGGCCCGGCGCCTCACCTGAGGAAGAGCCGGTAGGCGGGGTTCCTCGTCTCGTCGACGTAGTCGTAGCCCAGGTCGCGCAGGAAACGGCGAAACGCCGCACGGTCGCGGTCCGGCACCTGCAGCCCCACCAGCACGCGGCCCACGTCGGCGCCGTGGTTGCGGTAGTGGAAGAGCGAGATGTTCCATCCCGAACCCATGCGCCTGAGGAAGTTCATCAACGCGCCCGGACGCTCCGGAAACTCGAAGCGGTAGACCATCTCCCCGGCCTTCCCCGGCGCGTGCCCGCCCACCAGGTGGCGCACGTGCAGCTTGGCCATCTCGTTGTCGGACAGGTCCACGGCACGGAGCCCCGCGCGCTCGAGCTGCGCGATCAGGCGGTCGGTCTCCTCGCGCCCCGCCACGGACACGCCGATGAAGACGTGCGCCTCGGCTGCATCGGCGATGCGGTAGTTGAATTCGGTGACGCTCCTCTTGCCGAGCAGTTCGCAGAGGGCGCGGAAGCTGCCGGGCTTCTCCGGGATGGTCACGGCCAGCAGGGCCTCGCGCTGCTCGCCGAGTTCGGCCTGCTCCGCGACGAAACGCAGGCGGTCGAAGTTCATGTTGGCGCCGCAGGCCACGGCCACCACCGTCCTGCCCTTGAGCCGGCGCCGCGCCAGCCAGCGCTTCGCCCCCGCGAGCGCCAGCGCCCCGGAGGGCTCCACCACCGTGCGCGTGTCCTCGAAGATGTCCTTGATCGCGGCGCAGATCTCGTCGGTGTCGACCAGCACCATCTCGTCGACCAGCTCCCGGCAGAGCCGGAAGGTCTCGCGGCCCACCTGCCGCACCGCGACGCCATCGGCGAAGATGTTGACGTGCGGCAGAGTCACGCGCCTGCCGGCCTTCAGCGACGCCTGCATGGCGTTCGAATCCCCGGGCTCGACGCCGATGATGCGGGTGGCGGGCGCAATGGCCTTCACGTAGGCGGCGATGCCGGCGATGAGCCCGCCGCCGCCCACCGGCACGAAGATCGCGTCGATGGGGTGCTGGTGCTGGCGCAGGATCTCCATGCCGATGGTGCCCTGCCCGGCGATCACCAGCGGATCGTCGTAGGGATGCACGAAGGCGAGCCCCTGCTGCTTCGCGAGCACTTGGGCGTGCTGCGCGGCCTCGTGGTAGCTGTCGCCATGCAGGACCACCCTGGCGCCGCGCGCGGCCACCGCGGAGACCTTGATGCGCGGCGTGGTGACCGGCATCACGATCGTCGCCGTGGTGCCCAGCTTCTGCGCGCCCAGCGCCACGCCCTGGGCGTGGTTCCCGGCGCTCGCGCAGATCACGCCGCGCGCCAGCTGCTCCGGCTTCAGGTGCGCCATCTTGTTGTAGGCGCCGCGCAGCTTGAAGGAGAAGACCGCCTGCTTGTCCTCGCGCTTGAGCAGGATGTGGTTGCCGGTGCGCCGCGAGATCGCCGGGGCGAGCTCGAGCGGGCTCTCGATCGCCACGTCGTAGACGCGCGCGGCGAGGATCTTCCTGAGGTAGTCCGTTTTCATGATTCTCCCTGACCCCAAGAATACCAATATATGATTCCTCCCATGGACCAGGACGCCCTGAAGAAGCTCTGCGCCGAGGCGGCCCTTGCCTTTGTCGAGGACGACATGATGGTGGGCGTGGGCACCGGCTCGACCGTGAACCACTTCATCGCCGCCCTCGCCGCGCGCCGTTCCCGGATCGCCGGCACGGTGTCGAGTTCGGAGGCGAGCGCGAAGCGCCTGCGCGATGCCGGCATCGCGGTCATGGACCTGAACGCCACCGACGGCTGCGACATCTACGTCGACGGCGCCGACGAGGTGACCGAGCACCTCGCGATGGTGAAGGGCGGCGGCGGCGCGCTCACCCGCGAGAAGATCGTGGCGCAGGCGAGCCGCCGTTTCGTCTGCATCGCCGACGGCTCGAAGCTCGTGCCGGTGCTCGGCCGGTTCCCGCTCCCCGTCGAGGTGATCCCGATGGCGAGGAGCCTGGTGGCCCGCGCGCTGGTGAAGCTGGGCGGACGCCCGGTGCTGCGCGAGGGCGTGGTCACCGACAACGGCAACGTGATCCTCGACGTGCACGGGATGACGATCGCCGATCCCGCGGCGCTGGAGTCGGAAATCAACCAGCTTCCCGGCGTCGTCACCAACGGCCTGTTCGCCCGCCGGCCGGCCGACGTGCTGCTCCTGGGCACGCCGCTTGGCGTGCGGCGCATCGACCGGCCCCGCTGACGGTCACGCTTCCGTCACAATGAAGCCCTAGGATCAACGATCCGGCACCGCGCCCGCCGCCGCGGCGGCGGTTGGTGCCACGCGAGGAGGACCCCCGGAAATGCCCATCAACACCCAGGAACACACTTCGAAGCGCTACGACGCGGAACTGGAGACGGTCCGCTCGCGCGTGCTGCAGATGGGCGGCCTCGTGGAGACGCAGATCACGGCCGCCATCGAGGCGCTCACCACCGGCAACATCCAGCTCGCCGAGCAGACGATCGCCAACGACCACCGCGTGAACGCCCTCGAGGTGCAGATCGACGAGGACTGCGCGCACATCATCGCCCGCCGCCAGCCGGCCGCCGGGGACCTGCGCATGCTCGTGACCGTCATCAAGATGATCACCGACCTGGAGCGCATCGGCGACGAGGCCGAGAAGATCGCGCGCATGACCAAGCTCATCTACTCCGCGGAGAGGCTCATGCTGCCGCGCTTCGCGGAGATCAAGGTGGCCGCGGGCTACGCGCTGGAGATGCTCAAGAAGGCGCTGGACGCCTTCGCGCGCGTGGACCTCGCCGCGGCGGCGGCCGTGGTGAAGCAGGACCGCCTGCTCGACGAGCAGTTCCGCGGCATCATGCGCCAGCTCATCACCTTCATGATGGAGGACCCGCGCACCATCTCCACCTCCATCGAGATCCTCTTCGTCGCCAAGGCGCTCGAGCGCATCGGGGACCACTCCAAGAACATGTCGGAGTACGTGGTCTACCTGGTGAAGGGCAAGGACGTGCGCCACATCACGCCGGAGGAGTTCGAGCGGGATAAGTAATGAGAGTGATGCGGTCGAAAGTCTTTGGATACGCCGTTGTTCGCCTT
>CAZOIB010000221.1:0-3466 GCA_964579785.1 uncultured Lysobacter sp.
GACGGGCTCGATTTCCTTGATCTCGACGTTGCGCTTGCCGACCTGGAGGACCTCCTGCCCGGGGCCGTGGCCGCGCACCTCCGCGGAGGGCGAGAAGACGCGCAGGTACTCGCAGGGAAGGCTGTAGCGCTTGCCGTCGTCGAAGGCGACCTCGAGGAGGCGCGACTTCTGGTGCAGCTTGATCTCGGTGGGGCGGGGGGTGTTGCGGTCCATCGCGGAGGCCTTTGAACGGGGGTCGCCTATTATCGCCGAGATGCCCCGCTGTAACCTGCCTGTCATGCCGGGCCCGTAACATGCCGGCAACAATCGCCCGCCTTCCGCCATGCCCGCCCACATCCTCGTCGTCGAAGACGAACCCGCCATCCAGGAATTGATCGGACTGAACCTCGAGCAGGCCGGGAGCCGCGTCGTGATGGCCTACAGCGCCGAGCAGGCCCTGGAGCGGATCCAGCAGGAGCTGCCCGACCTGGTGCTCCTCGACTGGATGCTGCCGGGACAGAGCGGCCTGGAATTCGCGCGGCGCCTGCGCGCGGACGCCAGGACCAAGAAGCTCCCGATCATCCTCCTCACCGCGCGCGGCGAGGAGGAGGACAAGCTGCGCGGGCTGGAGACGGGCGCGGACGACTACATCACCAAGCCCTTCTCCGTGCGCGAGCTGCAGGCGCGCATCAAGGCGGTGCTGCGCCGCCGCGCGCCGGAAATCACCGACGACGCCATCGAGTACCACGGGCTGCGCCTGGATCCCGCCGCGCACCGCATCACCGGCAAGGGCCGCGACCTCGTGATGGGGCCCACCGAGTTCCGGCTGCTGCACTTCTTCATGACCCATCCGGAGCGCGTCTATTCGCGCACGCAGCTGCTCGACCACGTGTGGGGCGACCACGTGTTCATCGAGGAGCGCACCGTGGACGTGCACATCCGCCGCCTGCGCGCCGCCCTCACCCGGAGCAGCTTCCAGTCCTACATCCAGACGATCCGGGGCAGCGGCTACCGCTTTTCGCGGGCCTAGGAGAAAATAGGGACAGGTTTTGGGGACGGTTCTCCGGAACCGTCCCCAAGAACCGTCCCCAAAACCCATGCGCGACTGGATCGGACGCCTCCTCTCGATAGCCGCCATTGCCGGCCTGGGAGCGCTTTTCACCGGCGTCGTCGCGGGCGGCGTCTTTGCCGCGCTGTTCCTCTTCGCCTTCCTCCTGATCGCCGTCGCGATCGGGCTGCGCGACCGCGCGCGCCTCGTGCGCTGGCTCGCCAACCCGTCGACCGACGACATCCCCGACGACGATGGCGCCTGGGGCGAGATCTACTCCCGCCTGCACCGCATGCAACGCAAGCAGCACGAAAGCCGCGCGAGCCTCTCGCACGTCCTGTGGCGCTTCCGGCAGGCGGCGGAAGCCATGCCCGACGGCGTGGTGGTGCTCGACGGCGACAACCGCATCGAGTGGATGAACCCCTCGGCGGAGACGCACTTCGGCCTCACCTTCAAGAACGACCGCGCGCAGACGATCACCAACCTCATCCGCCACCCCGCTTTCGTGGGCTACCTGGAAGCACAGCACTACGGCGAGCCGCTGACGCTCAAGGGGCTGGGGGAGAGCGAGGGCGTGCTGTCCGTGCAGCTCGTTCCCTACGGCGACCACGAGAAACTGCTCCTGTCCCGCGACGTGACGCGCTGGGAGCGCCTCGAGGCGGTGCGCCGCGACTTCATCGCCAACGTGTCGCACGAGCTGCGCACGCCACTGACCGTCATGAAGGGATTCCTGGAGACGCTCACCGACGCGCGCACGAGCGACGAAAAGCTCTATCGCCGCTCCCTGGAGCTGATGACCGGCCAGGCCGAGCGCATGCAGCGCCTCGTCGAGGACCTCCTCCAGCTGTCGCGGCTGGAGGACTCGCGCTATCCGTTGCGCGAGGAGCCCGTGGACATACCCGCCCTGCTGCGCTCGGTGCTGCTGGAGGCCGAGGGCATCAACCGCGGCGAGCACCACATCGCCACGAGGATCGAGCCGGTGTGGCTGCTCGCGAGCCGCGAGGAAGTGCGCAGCGCCTTCTCCAACCTGGTCACCAACGCCATCCGCTACACGCCCCCCGGCGGCGAGATCGTCGTCACCTGGAAGGTGGAGAACGGCGAGCCGGTCATGCGCGTGAAGGACAACGGCGAGGGCATCGCGCCGGAGCACATCGCGCGGCTCACCGAGCGCTTCTACCGCGTCGACCGCAGCCGCTCGCGGGCATCGGGAGGCACGGGGCTGGGGCTCGCCATCGTCAAGCACGTGCTGCAGCGCCACCAGGGACGGCTCGACATCGCGAGCGAACTCGGAGAGGGCAGCACGTTTTCCTGCGTCTTCCCCGCCACGCGCACCGCGCCCGCATCGGGCACCGTCGCCGAGGTCACGCCGATCCGGGCCGCCTGACCCGGGATCCGCCGCGTCCCGCGAAAAGCGCGGAAACTCCCGGTCGGGGTATTCTTTCGGCTCCGACCGTCGAAAGATCGCCGCGTTGCAGCCCAAATCCGCCTATCCCCGCGAAGACCTGATCGCCTGCGGCCAAGGCCGCCTGTTCAAGCCGGAAGACGCCCGGCTTCCCCTGCCCCCGATGCTGATGTTCGACCGCATCACGCGGATCAGCGCCGCAGGCGGCGCCGCGGGCAAGGGTGAAGTCATCGCCGAGTTCGACGTGAAGCCCGACCTCTGGTTCTTCGCCTGCCACTTCGAGTCCGATCCGGTGATGCCCGGCTGCCTCGGGCTCGACGCCCTGTGGCAGCTGCTCGGCTTCTACCTGGGCTGGCGCGGCAACCCCGGTCGCGGGCGCGCGCTGGGCGTGGGCGAGGTCAAGTTCACCGGCCAGGTCCTGCCGACCGCGAAACTGGTGACCTACGAGCTCGCGATCAAGCGCCTGATCGAACGCAAGCTGGTGCTGGGCATCGCCGACGGCCGCATGCGGGTCGACGGCCGCGAGATCTACACCGCCACCGACCTCAAGGTCGGCCTCTTCACCTCCACGGAGGCCTTCTGATGCGACGCGTCGTCATTACCGGCCTCGGGATCGTCTCCTGCCTCGGCAACGACAAGCGCGGCGTGAGCGAATCCCTCCGGGAACTGCGCTCGGGCATCACCTTCCAGCCCGTATACGCGACGATGGGGTTCCGCAGCCACGTCGCCGGCGCGCCGGTCATCGACCTCGACGCCGCGATCGACCGCAAGGTGCGGCGCTTCATGGGCCCGGCCGCGGCCTACGCCTACGTCGCGATGAAGGACGCCATCGCCGACTCGGGGCTCACGCCGGACATGGTCTCCAACCCCCGCACCGGACTCATCACCGGATCCGGCGGCGGCTCTCCGGAGAACCAGGTCGAGGCGGCCGACATCGCCCGCACCAAGGGCATCAAGCGCATCGGCGCGTTCATGGTGCCGCGCACGATGACCAGCACGACTTCGGCCTGCCTCGCCACGCCCTTCGGGATCAAGGG
>CAZOIB010000222.1:0-2340 GCA_964579785.1 uncultured Lysobacter sp.
GGATTCCGGCAAGATCGGCGCCTTCGGCGGCAGCGGCGAGTCGCGCCTGCGCCACATGACGATGGCGGATGCGAAAGTCGACTACTGGAAGGGCGAGGAATGAGCCTGCTCTCCGACGCCTCGCTCCGGCGCATCGCGCGCGAGGTCGCCAAGTACCCCGCCGAGCAGAAGCAGTCGGCGGTGATGGCCGCACTCGCCATCGCGCAGGACGAGCACGGCTGGCTCTCGAACGAGGTGATGGAAGCGGTGGCCAGGGTGCTCGGCATGGCGCCGGTGGCCGTCTACGAGGTGGCCACCTTCTACAACATGTACGACTTGAAGCAGGCCGGCAAGCACAAGGTCACGGTGTGCACCAATCTGCCGTGCGCGCTGTCGGGTGGCGTGGCCGCTGCGGAGCACCTGAAGGCGAGGCTCGGCGTCGGCTTCAACGAGACCACGGCCGACGGCTGCGTCACCCTCAAGGAAGGCGAGTGCATGGGCGCCTGCGGGGATGCTCCGGTGCTCCTGGTCGACAACAAGCGCATGTGCAGCCGGATGTCGCACGAAAAGCTGGACGCGCTGGTCGAGGAACTGAAGAAATGACCCTCCTCGATTACGGCCCCGACGCCGTCATCATGAAGGGCCTGGACGGCTCGAACTGGCGCCTGAAGGACTACGAGGCGCGCGGCGGCTACCGGGCGCTGCGCAGGATCGCGGAGGAGAAGATCGCCCCCGAGACGGTGATCGCGGAGGTGAAGAAATCGGGGCTGCGCGGCCGCGGCGGCGCGGGCTTCCCCACGGGCCTCAAGTGGTCGTTCATGCCGCGCGCCTTCCCGGGCCAGAAGTACCTGGTCTGCAACACGGACGAGGGCGAGCCGGGCACGTTCAAGGACCGCGACATCCTGCGCTACAACCCGCATGTCCTCATCGAGGGCATGATCATCGCCGGCTACTCGATCGGCGCCACCGTCGGCTACAACTACATCCACGGCGAGATCTGGGCCGAGTACGAGCGCTTCGAGGAAGCCCTGGAGGAAGCGCGCGCCGCGGGCTATCTCGGGTCCGACATCCTCGGCGCCGGCTTCGATTTCCAGCTCCATGCCCACCACGGCTTCGGGGCCTACATCTGCGGCGAGGAGACGGCGCTCCTCGAGTCTCTCGAGGGCAAGAAGGGCCAGCCGCGCTTCAAGCCGCCGTTCCCCGCGAGCTACGGCCTCTACGGCAAGCCCACGACGATCAACAACACCGAGACCTTCGCGGCCGTTCCCGCCATCCTCGTCAACGGCGGCGAATGGTTCCTGGAGCTGGGCAAGCCCAACAACGGCGGCACCAAGATCTTCTCCGTCTCGGGGCACGTGAACCGGCCGGGCAACTACGAGATCCGGCTCGGCACGCCCTTCGCGAAGCTCCTCGAGATGGCGGGCGGGATGCGCGGCGGGAAGAAGCTCAAGGCGGTGATCCCCGGCGGCTCGTCGATGCCGGTGCTGCCCGCCGCGGTGATGATGTCGCTGGACATGGACTACGACTCGATCCAGAAGGCCGGGTCGTTCCTGGGCTCGGGCGCGGTCATCGTCATGGACGAGGACACCTGCATGGTGAAGGCGGCCGAGCGGCTCGCCTACTTCTACTTCGAGGAGTCCTGCGGGCAATGCACGCCGTGCCGCGAGGGCACCGGCTGGCTCTACCGGGTCGTGCACCGCATCGAGAACGGAAGCGGGCGTCCCGAGGATCTCGACCTGCTCCTGAACCTCGCCGACAACATCCAGGGCCGCACCATCTGCGCGCTGGGCGACGCCGCCGCGATGCCGGTGCGCGCCTTCGTGAAGCAGTTCCGCGCCGAGTTCGAGCACCACATCGAGCACAAGCACTGCCTGGTGAAGGCGGGCGGGTACTCCACATGCCAATAAATCTGGAAATCGACGGCAAGCCCGTCCAGGTCGAAAACGGCGCCACGGTGATGGAGGCCGCCAACAAGCTCGGCACGTTCGTGCCGCACTTCTGCTACCACAGGAAGCTTTCCATCGCGGCCAATTGCCGCATGTGCCTGGTGCAGGTGGAGAAGGTGCCCAAGCCCCTGCCGGCCTGCGCCACGCCCGCCACCGAGGGCATGAAGGTGTGGACGCAGTCGGCCCCCGCCATCAACGCCCAGAAGGGGGTGATGGAGTTCCTGCTCATCAACCACCCGCTCGACTGCCCGATCTGCGACCAGGGCGGCGAATGCCAGCTGCAGGATCTTGCCGTCGGCTACGGCGGATCCGCCTCGCGCTACCAGGAAGAGAAGCGCGTGGTGGTGAACAAGAACCTCGGTCCCCTCATTTCCACCGACATGACGCGCTGCATCCACTGCACGCGCTGCGTGCG
>CAZOIB010000223.1:0-13849 GCA_964579785.1 uncultured Lysobacter sp.
TGTCGGCGAATGAATCGGTGGGGAATCCCAATGTGGCTTGAGGTGGAGGTACGCGATCGCGATCGCACCTGCATCTATTGCGGGATCCCGATGCAGGAGTCGCCTACTGCGAACGGATCACGAAGGCTGGTCGGGACGTGGGAGCACATCATCAACGACGCGAGCATTGTCACTCGGGACAATATCGCCAGGTGCTGTGCGTCGTGCAACTCAAGCAAGGGCACGAAGTCGCTAGCCACGTGGCTTGAGTCGGACTATTGCAAGCGCCGGGGAATCAATCGAACCACAGTGGCACATGTCGTCCGGAGGGCGCTGGACCATGACGCCAAATGATGCGTACGAGCGGGCCAGGCTCGCGGGCAAGTACGTTGCGAGCTCCGCGCAGCTGGGGGAATCCGTCGGGTAAAGCAACCGGCTGACGAGCACGGCGAGCCTTGCGGCGCCTGGCTACGCCTACGCTCCCGCAGCTACCGCCTGGCCTCGCTCTGGAAGACCTGCCGGTGGCCTTTAGCTGCGCTTCTTCGTGTCCTCGGTGACGAAACCGATGGGCCGCTTCCTGGCGGGCTCGGGCGGGCGCATCAGTTCGCGAATCGCTTCGAATACCTGATGCAGTTGCGTGTGCGTGTTGCTGGCAAGCGCGTTGTGCTTGAGCGCCAGGGCTTCGGTCTTCTTCTCGAGCTCTGCCAGCTTGGCGGCCAGGTCCTTGTTCGCGGAAAGCGCTTCGCGTAGCCGCACGAAGGCGCGTACCACATAGAGACTTACCTCGACCGCGCGCGCGGAATTGAGGACAGTGGCGGCCATAAGCGCCCCGTGCTCGGTGAAGACCAGCGGCAACTTGCGCCGGCCGCCGCGCCCCGGCTTTGATGTCGCAATCTGCGACATCAAAGCGGCCATCTCCTCAGTCGTGAGCTGGAACATGAAGTCGGCGGGGAATCGGTCGAGGTTGCGACGCACCTGTTCGTTGAGGCGGCGGGTCTCCACCCCGTAGAGAGCGGCAAGGTCGGCGTCGACGATCACCTTCTGGCCGCGCACGAAGAGGATGGCGCCGGTGATGCGCTCTGGGAGCACTGTGAGGCCGGGCTTCTTGGGCACGGGACTCGATCAGCTCGCCGGTTTCGCTGCCGTCACTCGATCGCCCGCCCGTCGTTCAGCCGCAACCAGCCCTTGATCACGCGGTAGAGGTACCAGAAGAAAAGGACCGTGAACGGCAGCCACGCGAGCGGGATGCCGATGATCACCACGACCAGCAGGAAGGTGAGCACGCCGCAGATCCCGATCCACAGCAGCCCCCACCAGAACGTGCGCGAGAGCCACGAGAAGTGCGAGTCGAGGAAGGTGCCGCGCACGTCGTCGCGCCGCGCCATGCCGAGGATGATCGCGACCACGGCGAGGAGCCACGCCGTGAAGGGGGCGAGCGCGTGCAGCAGGTAGAGGATGTGGGTGAGGCGCTTGTCGCCTTCCAGGTCGCGTTCGGGGGTGGCTGCGGGTCCGCTGCTCATGAAATTCTCCTTTGACTATTCGTCCAGTCCGGGATCCAGGTCGGGGAACAGCACTTCCGTGTAGCCGAACCGGCTCATGTCCGGCATGCGCATGGGATAGAGGATGCCGTCGAGGTGGTCGCACTCGTGCTGTACCACACGGGCGTGGAAGCCGTCGGCGATGCGGTCGATCGGGCGCCCGCGCTCGTCGAAGCCGGTGTAGCGCAGCTTCGTGCGCCGCGGCACCACGCCGCGCAGGCCCGGCACCGAGAGGCAACCCTCCCAGCCCTCCTCGATCTCCTCGGTGAGGAAGGTGATGACGGGGTTTACCAGCACCGTGAACGGCACCTCTTCCGCATCCGGGTAACGCGGATTGGCGGTGACGCCGAAGATGACCACGCGCACGCTCTCGCCGATCTGCGGCGCGGCGAGGCCCGCCCCATCCTCGTGCGCCATGGTGTCCTTCATGTCGGCGAGCAATTGCGCGAGTTCAGGCGTGCCGAAACGCTCCACCGGCCGCGCGACCTGGCGCAGCACCGGGTGCCCCATGCGCAGCACCTCACGGATGGCCATTCTTCTCCACCACCTTGTCGACGACACGGCGCACGCGGCCCATCGCCTCCTTGAGGACGTTGGCGATGTTCTCGACCGGGATCGCCTGCGCGCTCGAGCCGCGCCCCGCCGCGGCGTTGGCCACCACCGCGATGGCCGCGTAGGGAATGTCCAGCTCGCGGGCGAGCGCGGCTTCCGGCATGCCGGTCATGCCGACGATGTCGGCGCCGTCGCGCTCCAGCCGGTTGATTTCCGCGGCGGTTTCCAGGCGCGGACCCTGGACCGCGGCATAGGTCGCGCGCGGCACCATCGCCACCCCGGTTTCCGCGGCCGCAGCGGCGATCATGCCGCGCGTCACCTCGCAGAAGGGGAGCGTGAAGTCGACGTGCACCACGGGCTGCTCGGCGCCCTCGAAGAAGGTCGACCGGCGCCCCCACGTGTAGTCGATGATCTGGTCCGGGATCGCGAGCGCCCCTACGCCATAGCCGGGCGTGATGCCGCCCACGGTGCAGATGGCGAGGATGCGCGTCACGCCCTTTTCCTTCAGCGCCCAGAGGTTGGCGCAGTAGTTGATCTCGTGCGGCGCGAGCGTGTGGCCGTAGCCATGGCGCGCGAGGAACGCCACCTCGCCGGCGCCGAGCCTGCCGAAGGTGAGCGGGCCGGAGGGCTCCCCGAAAGGTGTCCGCACGATGAGCTTCCGCGTGACTTCCAGGCTGGCGAGTTCGGTGAGGCCGGAGCCTCCGATGATGGCGAGCATCCCTATCCCTTGAGAGCGTAGATGGCCGGGAGGTTGCGCCACAGGCCGTAGGCGTCCATGCCGAAGCCGAACACGTAGCGGTCGGGCACGCGCACGCCGACGAAGTCCGCGGCGATGGGCTTGGCCCGCCCCAGTTCCTTGTCGGCGAACACGGCGGCGAGGACGCGGGTCGCTCCCATGGCAAGGAGCCTCTCGCGCACGGCCGCGAGCGTGACGCCCTCGTCGAGGATGTCGTCCACCACGAGCACCGTGCGCCCTTTCACATTGTCCTTCGGCGCGAGCCGCCAGTCGATGGCGCGCCCTTCGGTGGTGTTGCCGTAGCGCGTCACCTCGATTGCGCCGAACTCCAGCGGAAAGGCGAGCAGCGGCAGGAGCTGGCCGGTGAAGACGACAGCGCCGCCCATGATCGACAGCACCAGCGGAAATTCGTCCTTCAGGCAGGCGGTGATTTCCGCGGCCAGGCGCGCAACCGCGGCGCCCACCTCGTGCGCCGGGCAGACGAGCTCCGCGCCCGCGAGCAGTCCCTGCGCCTCCGCGCGCGTCATCGCTTCCTGCCGGCCGGAAAGAGCCCGTCGAGGTAGGCGCGGAACTCGTCGGCCACCTCGGCATGGCGCAGCGCGTAATCGACGGTGGCTTCGAGATAGCCCAGCTTCGAGCCGCAGTCGTAGCGCCGGCCCTGGAACTCGTAGGCGAACACCGGCTCCCCGTCCTCGCGCAGCATGCGGCCGATGGCGTCGGTGAGCTGGATCTCCTTGCCGGCGCCGGCGCGCGTGGCCTGCAGGTGATCGAAGATGCGCGGGCTCAGGATGTAGCGGCCCACCACGCCCAGCGTCGAGGGGGCGGCTTCCGGCCGCGGTTTCTCGACGATGCCCGTCATGCGGGCCAGGCGCCCGGTGGCCGCTCCGGCGGACACGATGCCGTAGGCCGCCGTGTCCTCGCGCGCGACGTTCTGCACCGCGATCAAGCTGCCGCCGCTCTTCGCATAGGCGTCGGTCATCTGCTTGATGACGGGTACCTTTGCGTCGATGAGGTCGTCGGCCAGGATCACCGCGAACAGCTCGTCGCCCACGAGGCGGCGCGCGCAGAGCACGGCGTGCCCCAGGCCCAGCGCCTCGCCCTGGCGCACGTAGACGCAGTTCACGTGCGAGGGCAGCAGGTTGCCCACCTGCTTGAGGAGGCGATTCTTGCCATGCGCCAGCAGCTCCGCCTCCAGCTCGTAGGCCTTGTCGAAGTGGTCCTCGATGGCTCTCTTGCCGCGGCCGGTGATGAAGATCAAGTCGGTCACGCCCGCGGCCACCGCCTCCTCGACCGCGTACTGGATGAGCGGCCGGTCGACGATGGGGAGCATCTCCTTCGGCGAGGCCTTGGTGGCCGGCAGGAAGCGCGTGCCGAGGCCCGCGACGGGGAAGACGGCCTTGCGGATCTTCTGCATGATCTTTTCAGCCTTCGAGAACGGCGCGGAAACGCGCCTCGTCCAGCACCGCGATGCCCAGCTCGCGCGCGCGCTCGAGCTTGGTTCCCGCCTCCGCCCCGGCGACGACGTAGTCGGTCTTCTTCGACACCGACCCAGTCACCTTCCCGCCGGCGGCCTCGATGCGCTCCTTCGCCTCGTCCCGCGTCATCGACGCGAGCGTTCCCGTGAGCACGACGATTTTACCCGCGAAGGGTCCCGCGGGGGCGCGTGCGGCCCGCTCGCCTTCCTGCCACTGCACGCCCGCCGCGCGCAGCTGCGCGATGACCTCGCGGTTGTGCGGCTCGGCGAGGAACCGCGCCACGCTCTCCGCCACCACCGGCCCCACATCGGGCGCTTCCTGCAGGGTCGCGACATCCGCGTCCATGAGCGCATCGAGGCCGCCGAAGTGCCGCGCCAGGTCCCGGGCCGTCACCTCGCCCACGTGGCGGATGCCGAGCGCGAAGATGAATCGCGCGAGCGTGGTGTCCTTGCTGCGCTCGATTCCGGCCACCACGTTGGCGGCCGACTTTTCCGCCATGCGCTCGAGCTGGGCCAGGCTCGCGATGCCCAGCCGGTAGAGGTCAGCCGGGGTCCGCACCACGCCGCCATCGACGAGCTGCTCGACCAGCTTGTCGCCGAGACCCTCGATGTCCATGGCACGGCGCGACGCGAAATGCAGCAGCAAAGCCTTGCGCTGCGCCGGGCAGATGAGTCCGCCGCTGCAGCGCGCGATCGCCTCTCCTTCCAGCCGCACGATGGTCGAGCCGCACTCGGGACAGGCCGTCGGCATCACGAAACGGTCGGCTTCCTCGCGCGGGCCCGGCTTCGCCACGCGCGCGACCTCCGGGATCACGTCGCCGGCGCGGCGCACGACCACCGTGTCGCGCAGCCAGACTTCCTTCCTGCGGATCTCGTCCTCGTTGTGCAACGTGGCGTTCGACACGGTGGTGCCCCCGACGAAGACGGGAGCGAGCCGCGCCACCGGGGTGACCGCCCCGGTGCGCCCCACCTGGACCTCGATGTCGAGCAACTGCGTGGTCGCCTCTTCCGCCGGGAACTTGTGCGCCACCGCCCAGCGCGGCGCGCGCGCGACATAGCCGAGCGCTTCCTGGTCGGCGAGGCGGTCGACCTTGTAGACGACGCCGTCGATGTCGCAGGGGAGCGTGGCCCGCTTCGCCGCGATCTCCCCGTAGTACGCCAGGAGCCCCGCTTCGCCCTCGACCGTGCGCCGCTCGCGCGAGACGGGAAAGCCCAGGGCCGCGAGCCGCTCCATCAGCGCGCCCTGCGTGGCCGGCAGGGCGAATCCCTCGTGGGCGCCGACGCCGTAGGCGAAGAAGGAGAGCCGCCGCTTCGCGGTGAGACGCGGATCGAGCTGGCGCAGGCTCCCGGCCGCCGCGTTGCGCGGGTTCACGAAGGTCTTCTCGCCGGCCTCGGCCTGGCGCCGGTTGAGGCTCTCGAAGTCGCGCCGCAACATCACCACCTCGCCGCGCACCTCGACGAGCACCGGCGCGTCGCCCTCGAGGTGCAGCGGAATGGCGCGAATGGTGCGCAGGTTGGCAGTGACGTCCTCGCCAGCGGAACCGTCGCCCCGCGTGGCGCCCTGCACGAAGCGCCCGTGCGCATAGGTGAGGCTCACGGCGAGGCCGTCGAACTTGAGCTCGCAGGAATACGCGACACGCTCGCGTTCCAGTCCCTCGCGGCAGCGGCGGTCGAATCCCGCCACATCCTCCTCGGAGAAGGCATTGGCGAGAGAGAGCATCGGGACGCGGTGCGTGACCTCGGCGAAGCCCTCCGCCGGCTGGGCGCCGACGCGCTGCGTGGGCGAGTCGGGAGAGAGCAGTTCGGGGTGCGCCGCCTCCAGCGCCTCCAGCTCGCGGAACAGTTCGTCGAAGGCCGCATCGCTGACTTCCGGCGCGTCCTCCACGTAGTAGAGGCGATTGTGGCGCTCGATCTCGCGCCGCAGTCCGGCCACCCGTTCCGCGACCGCGCGCGGCGCCGCCATGGTCAGGTGAAGAGCCGCCGCGCGAGGGATCCGCCCGCCGCGATGCCGTGCGCCTCCATGCCGCGCACCACGGGCTCGAGCGTGCGCTTGATGGCGGCAAGTCCACTGGCGGCCAGGGGCTTCCTCTGGTCGTCGACGAGTTCGCCGCCCAGCTCGCGGCCGAAGGACTCGGCGATTGCGCCCATCTCGGCGAATACCGCGATAGGGTCGGCCACGTGCGGGACGTCGAGCGCGAAGGTGAGGCCGGTCGCATAGGCGCCGCTGCGCTTCGCGTCGCCATCCTGCAGCCGGATCGTCATGGCGACGGCGCCGTTGGCGCCGCGCCGCTCGAAAGTGCCGGACCCGGTTTCCGCAAAACCGCTCTCGAGCGCGAGCCCCTTGACCCGTGCCAGCCCGAACGTGGCCCCGGCCCGGCCGACGAGGTTGACCGCCACCTCGATGTCGGCCTCGGCGCAGAAGCGGTCCAGCTCGACCGCGCGCGCCGCCGCTGCCGCCGGGCTCTCACGCTGCGAAACGGCATTCGCGGACGCCGCGAAATTGGCCACCGTCTCGTTGAAGGCGGCGATTTCCTCCTCGGCGACGGGGCCGGCGCGGCTCGCGAGCTGCAATCCCGCGCGCAGCTCGCGCCACGATTCGGCCGGCGATTCCTCGACCAGCATCCACCGGTCGCCGACGAGGCCTTCGACATGCACGGGAGTGGCGTGCGGCTGCAGCGCATCGAGCAGCGGCTCCAGCTGCGCGCGGGTGATGGGCTCGTCGGCGAGGATGAGCGCGATCGTGTCGACGCGGTTGGAGAGCACGGCGGGCGCGGGCGCCGCGGCGGGTTCCGCAACTGCAGCCCGCTCACCCGCGTCCGTGACGGACTCCTCCTCGACCCCCTCCAGCGCGCCGAGTGCGGGATCCGTCCGCGACTCCTGCGGCAGCTCGCCCAGTACCGGCTCGCGCCGCTCTGCAGCGGGATCGAGCAGGGCATCGGGATGGCCGCCGCGGAATGCCGCCTCCGCGCGGCGCCGGGCACGGCGCTCCTGCAGCACGTTGTATCCCGCCACGGCCGCGACCAGGACGGCGCCCAGGGCAAGGAGGGAGAGTTGCAGGTCGCTCATCTCGTCGTTCGCTCTACGCAGCCTGCTTTCGCGCGAATTCCATGGCGGCTTCGATGTCGACTTCCACGATACGCGAGACGCCCGGCTCCTGCATCGTCACGCCGATCAGCTGCTGGCCCATCTCCATGGTGATCTTGTTGTGGGTGATGAAGAGGAACTGCGTCTGCGCCGACATCTGCTTCACCAGCTCGCAGAAGCGTTCGGTGTTGGGGTCGTCGAGCGGGGCGTCCACCTCGTCCAGCAGGCAGAAGGGGGCCGGGTTCAGGCGGAAGAGCGAGAAGATCAGGGCGATGGCGGTGAGCGCCTTCTCGCCGCCGGAGAGGAGCTGGATCGAGCTGTTCTTCTTGCCCGGGGGCTGCGCGAAGACCTGCAGGCCCGCATCGAGGATTTCCTCGCCGGTCAGCTTGAGGGAAGCATTGCCGCCGCCGAAGAGCGCCGGGAACATCTCCTGGAAATTCCGGTTCACCGTGTCGAAGGTGCCCTGCAGCATCTCGCGCGTCTCGCGGTCGATGCGCTTGATGGCCGCTTCGAGAGTCTCCACCGCCTGCATGAGGTCGGTGGCCTGCGCGTCGAGGAAGTCCTTGCGGCTGCGGGCGGCATCGAGCTCGGCCAGCGCCGCGAGGTTCACCGGCCCGAGGGCGGCGATCTCCTCCGTGAGCCGGGTGATCTCGGCCTGCATGCCCGAGGAGCGCACGCGCTTCTCCAGCTTCTCCGCGAGCTCCTCGCGCGTGGCGCCGGCCTCCGCGATTTGCTGCGCGTACTGCTCGGCGTGGGTGGCCGCTTCCTGTTCCTTGAGGCGCAGTTCCGTGATGCGCTCGCGCAGCGGGGCCAGCGTCTGCTCGGCGGCGAGACGGCCTTCCTCGAGCGTGCGCAGTTGGTCGGTGAGATGCTCCAGCCCGGCGCGCGCATCGGCCAGCGCCCGTTCGCGCTCCGCCTTCACGACGAGTGCCGCCTGCAGGCGCTCGCGCACGGTGCCTTCCTCGAGCTTGCCCAGTTCGGCGGACACGCCGTCGCGATTGGCCGCGAGTGCCGCGACGCGCTCGGCCAGGGATACGGCGAGCTGGCCCTGCGACTCGACCTTCTCGCGGCAACTGCGCTCGTGGAACTTCGCCTCCTGCAAGGCGCGTTCCGCCGCCATGATGCGCACGCGCGCGGCATTGAGCGCCTCGCCCGCCTGCTTGGCCGCGCCCTCGAGCCCCTGCAGGCGCTGCACGATCCGCTCGATGTCCTGCGAGCCCTGTTCCAGGGCCTGCTGCGCCTCGCGCATCTCGAGGCGCTCCTTCTCCTCCTCGCGGCCGATGTCGGCGAGTTCGGCGCGGATGGCCTCGCGCCGCTTCTCGGCCTGCTCGGTGCTCTGCGAGAGCTTCAGGTGCTCGACCTCGAGGGCGTGTTCGGCCTGGCGCGTGCCGGCGAGTTCCTCGCGCAGCCACCGCGCCTCGCCCTGCGCCTCGGCGAGCTGCGTCTCGAGGGCGCCTGCACGCGTTTCCACCGCGGCACGCGCCGCGGCGACCGCCGGCGTCCTGCCGCGCAGATCCTCGATCTCGCGCTGCCGCTGCAGCACGCCGTGCAATTCCGATTGCGGGCCGTGGAAGACCACGCCCTGGCGGCTGAACAGGTGCCCGGCGCGCGACACGAGGAGCCCGCCTGGCGGCAGGACGCGCGCGAGCGCGAAGCCGTCCTCGCCTTCGGGCAGGATGAAGACGTTGGCCAGCGCGTCCTTCAGGTAGGCGGCGACTCCCGTGCGCGAACTCGAGACCACGGAAGCGAGCGCCTTGAGATGCGATCCCGTGGCCGCAGCCTCGGGTGCGCCGCGTTCGACGAACACGGCGAAGTTGCCCGGGGGCGCATCGCGCAGCAGTTCCGCGAGCCCGCCTTCGTCGGCAAGGCGCGCGGCATTGAGGCGCACGCCCAGCGCCGCCTCCACCGCGTCGTCCCAGCCCGCCTCCACGCGGATCGCCTGCCAGAGGCGCTCGGCGCGGTCCAGCGCGTGCGTCTTCGTCCAGTCGGCCAGCCGCGAATTGTTGTCCAGCTTGGCCTGCTGCGCCTCGAGCGCCTGCAGGGCCGCCTCGAGCTGGGCCAGCTCGCGGGTGCGTTCCTGCAGCGCCTGCTGCAGTTCGCGCCGCTCCTCTTCCAGGAGCGGGAGCCTTTCCTCGGCCGCACGCTGCGCTTCCTCGGTGGCCACGCGCTTCGCCTGCATCTCGCCGCGCTGCGCGGCGATGGCGGCAAGCTTCTCCGGCTCGGGAAAGACCAGCGCCATGTTCTCCTGCCGCAGGCGGGTCTGCCGCGCCTCGAGCTGGGCGAGGATCTTGAGCGCATGCGACTCGCGCGTTTCCTCAACGCCCTGCGCCTGTTCGGCGACCGACATCTCGCCTTCGGCGGCGCGCACCGCGGCGGCGGCCTCGCGCTGCGCGGTCTCCGCCGCCGGCAGGTCCGCCTGCGCGGCCGCAAGGTCCGTCTCGCGCGCCGTGATGGCGGCCAGCGCGGCGGCGATCTCGCCTTCCCAGCGGCCGCGGTCGGCCTGCGATTCGGCCATGCGGCGCTCGACGTCGGCGATCTCCGCGACCAGGCCCTCGAGCTGCGCGCCCATGCGCCGGCGGTTCTCGCCCAGGAAGGCGATCTCCTGCTCGAGGGACTGCACCTCGCCGTTGGCCGCGTAGAGCGCGCCTTGCAGGGTCGAGAGCTGGTCCGTCTCCTCGTAGTGGCGGCTGCGCAGCTCCTCGAGCGCGCGCTCGGAATCGCGCAGCTTCGCGGTTTCCGCTTCCAGGCTCACCTGCACCTTCTGCACTTCGTTGGCGTAGCGGTTCTTCGCCTGTTCCGCCTCGCGGAGCCGCGTGAAGGCGAGCAGGTTGTGGTTCAACGCCAGCTGCGCCTGCAGGTCCTGGTAGCGCGCCGCCACCTCGGCCTGCTGCGCCAGGTGCTCGAGCTGGGTGTCGAGCTCGGAGCGGATGTCGCCCACGCGCGCGAGGTTGTCGCGCGTGTCCTCGAGCCGCAGCTCCGTCTCGCGGCGGCGCTCGCGGTACTTCGACACGCCGGCGGCCTCCTCGAGGAAGACGCGCAGCTCCTCCGGCTTGGAGGTGATGACGCGCGAGATCATCCCCTGCTCGATGATCGAGTAGGCGCGCGGGCCGAGACCGGTGCCGAGGAAGATGTCCTGCACGTCGCGGCGGCGCACGTGCGTGCCGTTGATGTAGTAGTTCGAGTCGCCGTCGCGCGAGAGCACGCGCTTCACGCTGATCTCGGCGTACTGCGACCACGAGCCGGTCACGCGCCCGAGCGTGTTGTCGAAGACGAGCTCCACGGAGGCGCGGCCGACGGGCTTGCGGTCCGCGGAGCCGTTGAAGATCACGTCGTGCATGTGCTCGCCGCGCAGCTGCTTGGCGCTCGATTCGCCGAGCACCCAGCGCACGGCATCGATCACGTTCGATTTGCCGCAGCCGTTGGGGCCGACGACACCCACCAACTGGCCGGGCACGGCGATCTGCGTCGGGTCGACAAAGGACTTGAAGCCGGAAAGCTTGACGGATGTGAGTCGCAAGGTATTGTTTCTTATGAGAAAACCCCACCGAGCCGGGTGGCCGGTGGGGCTTGGGGTTCGCGTACAATCGGGATTTTACCGGATCGACACTCTGCGCCCAATGCCCAAGAAAAACACGCTGGAAACGTTCGCCAATCCCCATTCGGGGCGCGACTACGTCATCCGCATGGAGATCCCCGAATTCACCTGCCTGTGCCCGAAGACGGGGCAGCCGGATTTCGCGACCCTTCGCCTCGAGTACGTCCCCGATGCGAAGTGCGTCGAGCTGAAGAGCCTCAAGCTCTACGTCTGGTCGTACCGCAATGAGGGCAGGTTCCACGAGGCGGTCACGAACGAGATCGTCGACGACCTGGTCGCCGCCATGCGTCCGCGCTACCTGCGCCTCACCGCGGAGTTCTACGTGCGCGGCGGCATCTACACCACGGTGGAGGCCGACTACCGCAAGAAGGGCTGGAAGGCGCCGGAGCGCGTCGACCTCGGAGTGCCGCCGGACGACGGGCGCTGACGCCTCACTCCTCCGGCGCCGCCTCCCGGTCCGGCGACCGGGAACTGCAGGTCACCACCAGCGCGCGCGCCTCACCGTCGAGGCCGCGGCCGCGATGCGGCAGCCGCGCATCGAAGTAGATGGCGTCGCCCGGCTCGAGGACGAGCTTGTGGCTGCCGGCCTGCCACTCCACCCGGCCGCTCAGGACGAACATGAACTCCTCGCCGTCGTGCTCGAAGAAGACGTACTTGTCGACCTGCGACGGAAAGGTGAAGAGGAAAGGCTCCATCTTCTTGTCGCGGTGGGTGTCGGCGAGGCTCACGTAGTCGTAGCCGAAGGCGGTGCCGCCGCGCACCACCGGCTGGCGCTCGCCCGCGCGCACCACCGAGAAGCCGTGATCGGGCGCGGCCGACGGCGCATGCAGCAGCTCCGAGATGTCGGTGCGCAACGCAGCCGCGATGCGTGCCAGCGACCCGATCGGCGGCACCTTGCGCGAGTTCTCGATCTTCGAGAGATAGCCCTTGCTGAATCCGGTCTGCGCCGCCACCTGCTCGAGCGTCATCCCGAGCCGCGCGCGCAGTTCGCCTATGCGCGCCCCGATGAGCTTCTCGACGCCGGCGTCGTCGGGTTCCGCGTTCATGCGGCAGGCTCCGGGATCTTCCACGCGGGCAGCCGCGCCTCGTTGGCCTGCAGGGCCGCCGAGTACTCGATGATGCGCGCCGTCTCGCGGGCCACGTCCTCGCCCATGAAACGCGCCAGCAGGTGGAGAGTCATGTCGATGCAGAGCGTGACGCCGCCACCCGTGAGCACCGGCCCGCAATCGACGAGGCGCGCATCGAGCGCGCGGATGGCCGGATAGCGGCTGCGCAGGAGCGTGAGCGGCGACACTTCCGCCCCGAACACTTCGCGCTTCGTCGTCGCGGCCTTGCCGTCCAGCAGTCCGCTCGCGGCGAGGATCATGCCGCCCGTGCAGACACCGGCAACGCAAACGCCGCGGCTATAGCGGCGGATGAATTCCAGCGTGGCCGGCGCGCGCGCCTCGCGCTGCCATCCCGGCCCCCCGGTGACGATGAGCACGTCGGCTGGCGGCGCATCGTCGTAGCCGTGGTCGGCAAGCACAGTGAGTCCGTTGGCCAGGACGACCGGCCCGGCATGCTCGGCAACCAGGAACATCGATACCTCGGGGGAAACGCGCCGAGCCATGGACAGCACGCCGTACGTGGCCAGGTCGATCGGCTCGGTTCCTGCGTAGATGAGGATTGCCGCCTTCATGCCTCTCCTTCGTTTCCCCTTGGTCTATGGGGAGGAAACTACCCGGGTTGCCTAGCCATGAAAATTAGCGTTACTTTTCATCATATTAACGCGATCCATCCCGGAAGCCCACAGGATTCTCGGGGCCTATGTTGACAAGAAGTTTCCCAATGGACAATATTGTCCCACGCCCCGTGCCTGCGCGACGTGCGGGGTAGCCAAGGACAACGCGCCCCCGCCCTCCCAGTGCCGCCTCACCCCACCACCACGGAGACCGCCATGCCGAGCCCCACCGATTCCAAGTCCGCAGCCAAACCGACGTCGCGCCGGCGTTTCCTCGCGGCTGCCGCGACCGGGACCGCCCTGGGCGGTTTCCCGATGATCGCGCGCGCGCAGCCGGCGCCGATCACTCTGCGCTTCCAGAACACGTGGCCGGTGAAGTTCATCTACCACGAGCTGGCCGTCGACTACACGAAGAAGGTCGCGGAGATGACCGGGGGGCGCCTGAAGATCGAGATGCTCCCGGCGGGCGCGGTGGTGCCGGGACTGCAGGTGATGGAGGCCGCGAGCAAGGGCGTGATCGACGGCGGCCACGGCATTCCCGCCTTCTGGTTCGGCAAGAACACCGCCTTCGGCCTCTTCGGCGCCGGCCCGGACTTCGGCATGGACGGCAACCAGCTCCTGGGCTGGATGGAGTACGGCGGCGGCCGCGAGCTCTACGCCGAGATCCTCGCCTCCGCCCAGCTCGACGTCGTGAGCTTCCACTTCACGCCCGTGCCCTGCGAGCCGATGGGCTGGTTCAAGAAGCCGATCAAGGGGCTCGCCGACCTGAAGGGCCTCAAGTTCCGCACCTCCGGCCTGGCGGTCGACATGTTCAACGAGCTGGGGATGTCCACCGTGCAGATGGCGCCGGCCGACATCGTCCCGGCCATCGACCGCGGCGTGCTCGACGGGGCCGAGTTCGCGAGCGCGACCGACGACCGCATCATGGGCTTCCCCGACGTCGCCAAGTTCTACTTCCAGCAGAGTTACCACATGTCCAACAACTTCTGCGAGGTGATGTACAACCGCAAGAAGTTCGATTCGCTCCCGGAGGACATCAAGGTGATCCTGCGGCACGCCGGCCACGCCGCGAGCGCGGACGGGCTGTGGAAGGAGATGCACCGCATGTCGCAGGACCTGGTCGAGCTGCAGGCCGCGAAGAAGGTCTCGGTCTACATCACGCCCAAGCCCA